>JACRIP010000059.1 GCA_016220045.1 Planctomycetota bacterium | reverse complement strand
CGCAAAGCGGGGTCGGCGTGGTCGGGCGCGAGTTCGTGGAGGGCTATGGCGGGCGCGTGGCGCTGGCGCCGGTCGTGCGCGGGCTGTCGACCTCGGAGCGGGTGGCGCGCGTGCTGCGGGCGTTCGGGCAGGCGCCCCGCCGCGGATGACGAATGCCGCCGGGAGCACACGTGCCTTCGGCGGCGGTCGCAAAAAGTGCCGGAAGGGCGGGATCGGCGAGCTGGCGGGGGGGACACGGGGGTGCGCCCCGACGGCCGACCACGGGGGTCCGCCCGTACCAGAAGCCATGACTTGGCGTAGGGGCGGACCCCGGTGTCCGCCCCGGGGTGGCCCGGCCGGTGGCCCTTGCGACCGCCACTGCCGGTCCCGGAATGACCGCGGGATCGCGCCCCCCAGAGGGAGCGCGATCCCGCATGCTTCCGCGTCGGCCGGTACTCAGAACTTGATCTGGGTCTGAAACAGGATCTGCGCGGTATCGGGGCGGGTATCTCCGGTGCCGTCGTCGAAGGTCGGCGGGCCGCCGGCGCCGCTCGAGCCGAAGGCCGCGCGCGCCTTGTCGTAGCGCACCGTCTCGTAGTCCAGCATGAGCGTGACGTTCTTGCTCATGTTGTAGGCGATCCCGTGGATCGTACGCAGGTTGCCGTTGTTCGGCACCTCCTCGTCCGGGTCGATCCAGTCGTAGCGCTGGACGAACTCGAAGTCCTTGAGGGACTCGTGGAGGATCTTGAAGTTGACCACGTTCCAGAGCGAGAAGCCCTCGGCCACGGCGGTGCCCCGGCGGTAGCCGGTCCCGGACCGGTCGACCGTGCCGAAGGAGGAGATGGTCGGGTAGAGCAACTGGTTGCCGGCACGCGGGGCAAAGGAGCGCGGGTCGGAGGCATACAGGTATTGCCCCATCAGGCGGAACCAGTCCTCGTACTTCCAGGTCACCGCGCCGATCGTGCGCACCCGGGTGTCGCGGGCGGAGGCGTACTTGCCGTAGTCGACGAAGCCGGTGAACATCAGGCCCTTGAGGAACTCGCCGCCCTCCGGGAAGGGGACGAGGGAGAGGCGCGCCTCGACGTTCTTGTGCTTGGTGTCGAAGGAGTCGGTGCCGGTGGACTCGGCGCTGTGGCGGAAGAAGCCCTCGGCGCGGCTCCAGCCTTCGCCGTTGATGTAGGCGACGTGGTAGTCGCCGTAGCCGCTCGGCAGTTTGCCCTTCACGCCGGCGCCGAAGTCCGTTGAGGTCAGGTAGCCGTTGCGGTCGGCGAAGACCGTTCCCTGCATCCGATAGCCGTAGAGCCCTTCTTCCCAGGAGACCCAAGGGAGGTCGGCCATGCCGAAGACCAGGGTGGTGGCGGGGATCAGGTCCTTGTATTCCAGGAAGGCGTGCTTGAGCACCACGGCGTAGGTGCCGAAGCCGGAGGCGTCGCCGGGATTGCGCTTCGCGGCGCCGTCGAAGGTCAGGCGCATCGACAGGCTCTCGGTCAGCTCTTCGCGCACGATGAAATAGGCGCGGGTGACGTCGAAGGCGGCAGCGTCGCGGCCGTTGGCGCTGTCCGAGGTGAAGGCGTTGGCGGTGGAGCCGTCGCTGCGGATCTTGTCACCCGACTTGAGCTGCATACCGTACTGGGCGAAGAGGACGCCGCTGAGCTGCGGCTTGCCGGGGTACTTCTTGATCTCCGGCCCTTTCTCCATGTAGGTATCGATCAGGCCGCCGAGGAGCTTCTTGTCCTCGTCGGTGAAGCCGCGCTTGGGCGGTTCCTTGCGCTCGACCGCGTCCAGGCGGTTGCGCAGGGCCTGATTCTCCTGCCGCAGCTCATCCATCTGCGCCTTCATGGCGTCGAGCTGCTTCTTGACCTCGGGATCCTGCTGGGCCGACGCGCTCCGCGCGGGCAACGCCAGCACCAGGACCACGACCGCCACGACGCCTGCCAGGGTCCAATTCCTCATGCTGCGATCAGCCTCCATCGGAAAACTCGACACGACCATCCAGGGAACGAAGCGCGCGCCGCCCGGCGCCCCTCCCGGTCGCCCCTCCCTCCGGCATACACCGGAGAGAGGGGGCCGGATTAGGAGGGGCGGCGGAGTTACGTGGGTTCCTTTACCAGGCGCACCGGGGAGTCGTAGAAGGACACGCTGCCGCCCACCAGATCCTGGAGGGCGACGTTCTTGAGATGGGGGTCGACGGCCATCACCGCGTTCGCATGCAGGCCCGCGCCGCGCTTGCGTTCGCCGGCGATCACCCGGCCGTCAACCGTCACGTCGCTCGAACCGTAGGCCCAGTGCCCGTGCCCGAGCGAGAAGGTCACCACCCCCGGCCGGATGCCCTCGGTCACCTGCACCTTGCCGATCATCGGCTTCGAGCCGAAGTTCGGCAGCTCCCACAGCCCCTGCGGGTTCGAGTCGGAAACCAGCCGCACCAGGTCGCCGGTCTTGAGGCCGCGCGCCTCCGCGTCTTGCGGGTGAAGCAGCAGCCCGTTCTCCGGCAGCAGGTTCATCAGCCAGGGATTGGCCGCCGTGCGGCTCTTGGTATGGAAGATCTCGCGGTGGGTGATCAGGTGCAGATCCTCCGGCCGACCGACCAGCGGCCGGCCCAGGCAATCCGCGATCGGCAGGTAGGTGGGCAGGCCGGGGTTGGACTTCCCGGTCATCGAGTTCTTGGTCTTGGCCACCTTCTCGCAGTACAGGTTCACCTGCTTGCCGTACTTGTTCTTCACGAAATCCTGGTCGAACGCCTTGTCGAAGTCCTGGTACCGGCCACCCCGGTTAAGCACGTAGACCACGCGCTTCCAGTTCTCGCCGGCGATCGCTTTCCATTTGGCGAGGTCGAAGACCGAAGCGGGGAGGTGCCGGCGCGCGTTCTCGAAAATCGCCAGCTCTTCCGCGCTCGCCTCGGGCACGGCATCGCTGCCGTCGGCCTTCTCGCCGAACGCGAGGTCGGCGACCATGCGCACGTAGAGGTCTTCGGGCCGCTTGAAGTCGATGCCCGGTCCAAGTCCGTCCGCGCCGTAGCCCGGGAGCTTGAGTTCCTCCGCGACCGCGAGCATGAAGGCCTCGATGGAGATGGGCATCTGCTCGCCGAAAACGGTCACGGTCTCCGGGATCGGCGCGATCGCCGGCTGCCGCACCGGCTGCACCTTCCAGATGTTGTTGGGGTGCGAGCCGTGGAACTCCCAACGCTCGTAGAAGGACAGGTCGGGGAAGATGTAGTCGGCGAACATCGACGACTCGCCGATCGTGATGTCGGAGGCGACGAAGAGCGGGAGCTTGCGGACGTCGGACAGGATCTGGGCCTGGAGGTGGCCGGCGGGGTTGGAGTAGACCGGGGAACCCATGTAGAGCAGGAGCGCCTTGATCGGATAGGGGTAGGCGTCCTCGACCGAGGGGATCAGCTCCTGGTAGACGTCGGTGGCGTTGGGGAACCAGGGACGGCGCGCCGGGTAGGTACCCGAGAAGAGCGAGGTTTCCTCCCACTTCTTCTCGCGCAGCAGGCCGAGGCCGAAGGGTTTGGCCTTGGCCGCGTGCATGCCGTCCTTGAAGTTGAAGGGCTTCCCGGCCTTGCCGCCGGTGGTGTCGTAGGTGGCGGCCTTGACGAAGCCGCCGCGCCAGTCGTAGTTGCCGAGCAGCAGGTTGATGGCGTTGAAGGCCATGCAGTTGTAGATGCCGTTGGTGTGCTGGGAGACGCCGCGGTGCACGTCGACCACGCCGCGCTTCCCGTACGCGCTGATCTCCGACGCCAGTTCCACGATGTCGTTCGCGGCGATCCCGCAGATCCCCGCCCACTCCGCGATGGTGTGCTTACAGGCTTCGTCGCGCAGGAGCTGGAGCGCGGTCTTGACGCGGATGCCGTTCAGCTCCGTGTCGGCGTAGAGATCGCCCTGCGCGGAGACGTTCGCATCGTTCGGGTCGAAGGCGACCGGCTTGCCCTGGTCGAGGACGACGAAGGGATCGAAGTCGTACTCGATTTTCTCGCCCTTGAGATCGACCGTGCGCTTCTCCTTGGGCAACCCGATCTCGGAGGCGTGCAGGAACTCGCCGGGTTTGCCGTCCTTGAGCTTGACCAGCCAGCAGCCGTTGGTCCAGGTGGGCTCGCCGTCCGCGGTCGCCGCGGCCTTGTTCGCGTTGAGCAGGTAGCGCCGGTCGATGCGCTCGTTCTCCAGCATCCACCGGATCATGCCGAGCGCCAGCGCGCCCTCGCTGCCGGGCCGGGCCGGGACCCACTTCGCCGCCTTCGCGGCCGTTTTCGAGAAGCGCGGGTCGACCACCGCGATCTTCAGCTCGCCCTTCTGGATCCGCGTCGTCAGGTTGGGCGTGCGCAGCGGCGGGTACCCCGCCTCGAAGGGCGAGGCGCCGACGAAAAGGATGAAGCGCGCGCTGCTCTGGTCCGCCTGCCAGAAGAACTTGTCGCCGCCGGTCCAGTCGGCCTTCTTCTTCTTCTCGTCGAAGGCGTACTGTTCCGACATCGCTTTGCCGGCGAAGTAGAGGGCGCCCTGGCAGACGGTGGTGTGCCCGTGGTAGTTGGCGGAGCCGAAGCTGTCCTTGACGAAGCGGGAGAAGAAGTCGCCGCGTCCGCCCTTGAGCCGGCCGTGGATCCACAGGAACTGGTTGTTCTTCGGGCCGAGGTCCGGATGCTCGGGATCGATCAACAGGTGGAGGTGGTCCTTGAACTGCGTCTTGAAGGCGGCGATCTTGGCCTTCTTCTCCTCGGGGGTCTTGAGGTGCCAGATCTCGTCGACCGCCTTGCTCATCTCGCCCGCCAGCTTGGCGTCCTTGAGGGCGTAGAGGTCCTGGTAGCCCTCGACGTGGCGATTCTCCTCGCCGGGGACGTGGGCGAAGAGTTTGCCGCCGTGGACGATCTCGCGCACGGCGGTGTGAAAGTCGACGGAGATCCACTTCATGGAGCCGCGCGGGCCGGCGCGCTTGAGCACCTTGCGGATGCGGTAGGGGTCGTAGACGGTCATGATACCGGCCTGGCCCTTGGGGCAGAGGACGCCGTCGGTGGCGGCGATCTCCTGGAGGGAGGACTTGTAGGGGAGGAACGGCATGCGGGTCCACGGGGTGATCGGGCTGCCGTCGATCTTGGCGATGGCGCCGCCGTCGATCCGCACCTTGGTCGGGCAGCCGGTATTGCAGCCCAGGCAGACGGAGCAGATCAGGTGGTTGGGATCGCCGCCCCGGTAGGGCAGCCCTGCGCCGTCGGCCGGTTCGGTCGCGGCCAGGGCCTTCTGGGCCGCCAGCAGCATCGGCGTGACGCCCAGAAACGCCGAGCAGCCCAGGAAGTTGCGCCGGTTCAAATCCATGGTCTCGATCCTTCCTTGAAGGGTAGTCGCTCGCGCGGGACTAGGTCAGGTAGGTCACGGACGGCCCGGTTCCTCGTTCCTCCTGCAGCCGCATCGTCGAGCGGCCGGCCAGCAGGTCGGAGAACTTCTCCCCGTGGACGCGGCAGACGCCGAGCGGATCGCCGATGTCGACGAAGTGGATCGCCTGCCCCATGCAGGTGGTGGAGCAGGCGGTAGGCAGGCCAATGGCGGAGCGATGCAGGCAGAAGGTGCACTTGCGGGCCT
>JACRIP010000563.1 GCA_016220045.1 Planctomycetota bacterium | reverse complement strand
TGGGCAGCCGGCCTGAAGGCCGGCGACGAACCCGGGCTGAAGCCCGGTACTACAAACCCGACGATCCGGACGCCCACGGGGCGGTCGCGGCGAAGCCCCGCCCCATCGGTACGGTGTCCAGCCCGGACTTGTGGGCAACGATCAGCGGTTGGGGAGTGGGCGGCGCGGGGTGCGAGCTCCGCGCGGGCGGGGCGCCACTCGGGCGAGCGCCACTCGGGCGAGCGCCGGCTGCGCAGACGGGCCCTTACTCCGCAGCCTCGAACAGACCCGGGACTTTCAGCAACAGGCCCGGCAGCAGCGGCGTCGCGTACTCCAGCGTCGGCCGCACTTCGCGGAATGTGTCGCCGACGCGCTGCAGCACGAGGACCGCCCGCGTTTGCGGATCGAGGATCCAGTATTCCCGTACGCCCGCGGCCAGGTAGTCCGCCCGCTTCTCCTGGTAGTCGCGCTCCTCGCCGCCCGCGGAAACGACCTCGACCATGATGTCAGGAATCCATCGGTCCCAGGGGTTCACCGGGTCCGGTGCCGGAGTCAGATAGAAGGCGCGATCCGGATGGCGCTCCGTCTGCGCTCCCGGCAGCCGCAGCACGCACTGATCGCCCGACCCGTAGAAATCCACCGCATTGCGGTGGGTCGCGATCCAGGGGATTACCTGGCGGTCAAGCTCGAAGAGAACCCTGGCGTGGGGAAGGTCCGGAATCCCGGCCACGACAACTACGCCCCGGGAAAGCTCATAGCGATATCCTCGTTCCCCTGCGGCGCCGGCGAACTCCTCCAGCGGCATCCGGCGGCCGTGGTCACGCGGGCCGACGCGTACCTTCGTCATTTCCATGGGCAGTCCACTCCAAACCGTGCACGCGCCCATTGTAGCCCATCGACCGCACATCGACAAGTCTGCGGACGGGGCAAGGCCGCATCGCCACTGCGCCGGATCCCTGCCACACACCGGGCCTCCCGCCACGGATTCCTTGAAAAGCCCCCCCGCTCTCCCTATAATGCCGCCCCTTCCGATCCCCCATCCGCCCGGAATCTCAATCTGCATTCTTCAATCTTCAATCTACAATTCCTCCGCCTCCCCACTATCCCGGGAGCCACCCCAGCCATGCAGGTCGACTCCGCCCTCGTCCACCACGTCGCCGATCTCGCCCGCCTCGGGTTGACGCCTGAAGACCAGGAGCGCTACATCGCCGAGATGGGCCGCATCCTGGGCTACGTCGAGAAGCTGAACGAACTGAATGTCGACGGCGTCGAGCCGCTCGTGCATCCCTTCGATGCCCGCAACGTCTTCCGCTCCGATGAGGTCCGCCCCTGCCCCGACCGGGAGGAGGCGCTGGCGAACGCGCCCGACCGGAGCGAGATGTTCTTCCGGGTACCTAAAGTCATCGAGTAGCCGATGCCGCCGTCCGCGCCCACCGCCCCCACCGCCCCCACCGAACTGACCGCGCACGCGCTGCGCGCGGCGATCGTCGCGCGCCGGCTCTCCGCCCGCGAGGCGGCGGAAGCCCACTTCGCGCGCATGGAGCGCGTCGAGCCGCAGGTGAAGGCCTACCTGACCACCTGCCGCGAGCCGGCGCTGGCGGCGGCCGACGCGATCGATGCACGCATCGCGCGCGGCGAGTCCGTCGGCCCGCTCGCCGGCGTTCCGGTCGCCCTCAAGGACAACCTCTGCACCCGCGGCGTCCGCACTACCTGCTCCTCGCGCATCCTCGAACATTTCGTCCCCACCTACGACGCGACCGCGGTCGAGCGGCTGCGCGCGGCCGGCGCCGTGACGCTGGGCAAGACCAACCTCGACGAGTTCGCGATGGGCTCCTCGACCGAGAACTCGGCCTACGGCCCTTCCCTGAACCCGTGGGACGTCACGCGCGTGCCCGGCGGCTCCAGCGGCGGCTCGGCCGCGGCGGTGGCGGCCGGGACGGCGGTCGCCGCCCTCGGCTCCGACACCGGCGGCTCCATCCGCCAGCCCGCCGCGCTCTGCGGCATCGTCGGCCTCAAGCCCACCTACGGCCGCGTCTCGCGCTTCGGACTCGTCGCCTTCGCCTCCTCCCTCGACCAGATCGGCCCGCTCACGCGCGACGTGCGTGACTCCGCCCTCATGCTGCAGGCGATCGCCGGGCCCGATCCCCACGACTCGACCTCCGCCGCCGCCGACGTCCCCGACTTCGCGCGCGACCTGGAGGCGGGCGTGAAGGGACTGCGCCTCGGCATCCCGAAGGAGTACTTCGCCCCGGGCACCGATCCGGAAATCACCCGAGCGGTGGAAGCCGCGATCGACGTGCTGCGCCGCGCCGGCGCCGAGGTGCGCGCCGTGTCGCTCCCGCACACCGATTACGGGATCGCCGCCTACTACGTGGTCGCGCCCGCCGAGGCTTCCTCGAACCTCGCGCGCTACGACGGCGTGCGCTACGGCCTGCGCGCCGGCGCCGAGGGCGGCCTGCTCGCGATGTACAAGGAATCGCGCCGCCGCGGCTTCGGCCGCGAAGTCGCCCGCCGCATCATGCTCGGGACTTTCGCCCTTTCCTCCGGCTACTACGACGCCTACTACAATCAGGCCTTACGGGTGCGCCGGCTGATCAAGCGCGACTTCGACAATGCCTTCGCCGAGGTGGACGTCGTCGTCTGCCCGACCTCGCCGATTCCGGCCTTCAAGGTCGGCGAGAAGGCCGCTGATCCGCTCCAGATGTACCTGGCCGACGTCTTCACCGTCTGCCTCAACATGGCCGGCCTGCCCGGGATCTCGATTCCCTGCGGGTTCACCTCAGGGAACCTCCCGATCGGCCTCCAGCTCATCGGCCGGCCGTTCGACGAACCGACGGTTCTGCGCGCGGCACGGGCGTACGAGCGCGAGACGGATTGGCACGAGCGGCGGCCCGCCGGCCTCGCGTGAGAGGTTTGGGGGTTTGGAGGTTTAGGGGTTTGGAGCCTGTTGAGGAGTTTGCGCCTTCCCGCTCTCCACTGACTTTGCCGGGAGATTGCCGCTCTTCTTGACGATTAGGGCGTTCGCCCCGAATCTCCAAACAGCCAAACCCCCAAACCTCCAAACTTTTCCGGCATTCACCCGGAAACTCCAAACGTCCAAACTCCCAAACCTCTAAACCTCGCTGGCCTCCCCATGGGATATGCGATGAGCCACCCCTTAGGCGAATACGAACTGGTGATCGGCCTCGAGACCCACGTCCAACTCAAGACCGCCACCAAACTCTTCTGCGGATGCGCGACGCGCTTCGGCGCCGAGCCGAATTCGCAGGTCTGCCCGATCTGCACGGGCATGCCGGGCATGCTCCCGGTCTTGAACCGCCACGCCTACGAACTCGGCGTGCGCGCGGCCCTCGCCCTCCACTGCGAGATCGCGCCCTTCACCAAGTTCGACCGCAAGAACTACTTCTACCCCGACCTGCCGAAGAGCTATCAGATCTCGCAGTTCGACGTGCCGATCTCGAAGAACGGCTGGCTCGAGGCTGCCGGCGAGGGCCACACCGTCCGCGTGCGCATCCATCGCGCGCACCTCGAAGAGGACGCCGGCAAGCTCCTGCACCCTGAATCGCCCGTCGGCCGAGCCGATTACAGTCTTGTGGACTTCAACCGCTCGGGCGTGCCGCTGCTGGAGATCGTCACCGAACCGGACCTGACCACCCCCGCCGACGCCCACGCCTACCTCACCGAACTCAAGCAGGTCCTGCAGTACACCGGCATTTCGGACTGCGACATGGAGAAGGGCAGCCTGCGCTGCGACGCCAACGTCTCCGTGCGCCTGCGCGGCGCGACCGTCCTCGGCACCAAAACCGAAATCAAGAACCTGAACTCCTTCAAGTTCATCGTCAAGGCGCTGGAGCACGAATCCGAGCGCCAGATCCGCGTGCTCGAGGGCGGCGGCCGCGTCGTCCAGGAAACCAGGCTCTGGGACCCGGTGGTGGGCGAAACCCGCGTCATGCGCTCCAAGGAAGAGGCGCACGACTACCGGTCTTTCCCCGATCCGGACCTGCAGCCCTTCGTGATCACCGCCGAAGAGGTCGAGCGCATTCGCCGCACGCTGCCGGAAATGCCCGCCGCGCGCCGCCGGCGCTTCGTCGAGTCGTCCGGCCTGACCGAGCGGGACGCCGAGATCCTGACCGCCGACCGCGCGATCGCCGATTACTTCGAAGCCTGCGCCGCGCTCCATGCCGCGCCCAAGCTGCTCGCCAACTGGGTGATCGGCGAACTGCGCAAGGAAATGAACGAGCGGCACCTGGAGGCCGAGAGCCTGGCGGAGAAGCTTCCGCCCGCGCGGCTGGTCGAGCTGGCGCGGCTGGTGGAGGACGGGAAGATCACGCGCCTGGTGGGCAAGGACGTGCTCGCTGAGGTGCTGACCTCGGGCGCGGCGGCGGGGCGAATCGTGGCGGACAAAGGGCTGGCGCAAATCGCCGACGCGGGCGCGCTCGAACCGCTGGTCGACAAGGTGATCGCGGCGAACGGCAAGACAGTGGCCGACTACCGGGCGGGCAAGAAGCCGGCGCTGGCCGCGCTCATCGGCCAGGTGATGCGCGAGACCAAGGGCAAGGCGAATGCGCCGCTGGTTACGAAGCTCCTCCAGGACAGGCTGGGCGCCTGATGCCGTACCTGCGCGTGCTCTCCGGTCCCGACGAGGGGAAGAAGCTGCCGCTGGGCGAGGCGACCGCGCTCTGCCTCGGTCGCGCCGACGCGGACTACATCCGCCTCACGGACCAGCTCGTTTCCAAAATCCACTGCGAGGTCTCGGCGCGCAAGGGAACATTTTTCCTCTCCGATCTCGCCTCCTCGAACGGCACCTACCTGAACGACCGCCGCGTCTCGACCTTCCAGCTCAAGAACGGCGACAAGGTGCGCATCGGGGGCAGCATCATCGAGTTCGTGGACGACCGCACGGGCGCGGTGCAGGAGGAGCTGCTGGTCCTCGACCGCGAAGTCGCCGACACGCTGATCACGAAGACGATCGGCGACTATCAGGTACAGGCCCGAATCGGGCGCGGCGAGGCCGGCACGGTCTACAAAGCGTACCAGATGTCGAAGAGCCGTCCCGTGGCGCTGAAGGTGTTCTTTCCCGACGCGGTGGCGGACGAGGCTTCGGTGCAGCGCTTCCTGCGCGGCGCGCAGACGGCGAGCAAGCTCGCCCATCCCAACATCGTGCGCGTCTACGCCACCGGCCGCTTCCAGGATCTCCTGTATGTGGTGATGGAACTGGTGGACGGCGGCAGCGTGGCGCAGTTGATGGAGGAGCGGGGGATCTCGGGGACGATCGACGTGCGCAAGACGCTCGATATCACCAAGCAGGTCCTGCGGGGGCTGATCTTCGCGCACTCGAAGAAGGTCGTGCACCGCAACCTGAAGCCGTCGAACATCCTGGTGGATCGGGTCGGGACCGCGAAGCTGGCGGACCTCTGGCTCTCGAAGGTGATCGACGCGCCGGACGCGTCGCTGATCACGAAGACGGGGATGCACCTGGGCTCGATGAGCTACATCCCGCTCGAGCAGATGGTGGACGCGAAGACGGTGGACGCCCGCACCGACCTGTATTCGCTGGGCGCGACGATGTACACGATGCTGACCGGGCGTCCGCCCTATTCGGGACCGCCCTCGGAGATCCTGCGTGCCGCGCGCGCCGCGGAGTTTCCCGACCCCAAGAAGCTCAACATGTCGATCCCCGACGACGTCCTCGGCGTGGTCAAGAAGGCGATGCAACGGATCATGGACAAGCGCTATCAGAGCGCGGCCGAGATGCTGGCCGATATCGAGAAGGTCGAACGGCTGTGCGGGTTCTGACGGTCGGCGCGGGAGCGAGTCCACGGGGCTGCGCCATTCCAGATTGCGCGGACGGGATTCCTGAACCTGCATTCGCAAGTTTCCTGAGCAAGGACTTCTGCGGGAGGGCCAAATGGAAAAGGGCCTAGCACTCAAGGCAAGACTCCATGAATCCCAGGGTGGAACCTGCTACATTTGCCTGAAACCGCTCGATCTCGTGGGGGAAAAGTCCGAGATCGACCACATCGTCCCCAGGGCACGCGGGGGCAAGGACGATGACCACAACTTCGCGCTGACGCACGACATGTGCAATCGCCAGAAGTTGGACGCCGACCTCAGGGTTGCCCGGTGCCTTGCTGTCTATGAGGACATCAAGAAGGCTTGCGGTGAGACTAGTCCGAATCGACCGAATCTCAAGGATTTCCTCGAACGCTTCGGTGGTGCGCGGCGGCGGGCGCGTGTTCGAGTCAAGGATGGGTTTGTAGAGGTCTTTCAGTCGCAGGGGAGCGACCCCCTGCGGCTCCCCGTCTTCACGGATCCTATGTCCGGCATGAGATCGTTTTCCGCCGACTTCACGATCGACCGATTGTTCCATGACGATCGGATCAACCCCCGCGCGGTTGGCAGCAGGGTTCGTGGGCTCATCGACGAGTTTCTAGGGAAACGCCCCCAACTTCATCCCCTCCTCGCGTGGATCCAGGTTTCGGAATGCACCTCGGAAGATGTCGAAGTGAAGGTCTTCGACGGGCAGCATAAGGCTGTCGCTCAGCTCCTTCTAGGCGTGAAGACGCTGCCGGTCCGCGTCTTCGTGAATCCCGACGTGCAGGTCCTTCTTGAGGCGAACACGCGCGCAGGGACAGTGCTCCGCCAAGTGGCCTTCGACAAGTCGGTTCAACGCAGCCTTGGAAGTCAGCTATACTGGGAGAAAGTCGACGACTATCGCAAGGCAACCAAACGTCTGGAGGGAGACGCATCCTTCTCCGAGCAGGACTTGGTGCGCTTCTTCAAGGGCGAGGCGCGGGACATTCGGAAGTACATCGTCGATGACGTTCGCGCCAGCGTGATGCAGTCTCCTGAGAATAAGCTGAAGGGCTATGTCGAGTTCGGCGGAAAGAGCACCGAGAAACCGCTTGCCTACATCAACATCGAGCGTACGTTCTTCGCCCTTTTTGTCTTTAGGGAGCCCCTTGAAATCCCCATGGACCGCGGCTTCGACGCGGGGGAAAACCCGCGCCAGCTGGAGAAGGAGCAGTTGATTAGGCTCATGAACCTCTTCGCCGAAGAAGTCCTCATGGGGAAGTACGACCCGGATCGAGGTACCTACCGTGTCGAGGAAGGCGTGCGGAATGGCGATTCGATACCGGAGCCGCACCTGCGGGCCGTGCGGTTGACGCGGGAAGAGGTGCTCTATAATCTCTTGCGGCTTGTTCGTGACTGCATCAAACGGTTTTTCCTGATGCAGCAGGGGGGCGTGATGGTCGAACAGGATGAGCTGTTCCATCGTCCGTTTCCGGAGACGCTCTGGGACCTGCTTCGCCGATTGCTCCGCTCGTTTGGTGCGCTGCCGATCTGGGTCAACAAGGACCGAACGGTCTCCTCCTCTGTCTTTGGCGGCAAGCCGCCCTACGATTTCTGGAAGACGATCATTGAAACCGGGCTTGCGCCGAGCGGCATGGCGGTTCTCGCGAAACCGGTTGTACTCGACGATCTTCTGATCGGCTCCTGATACCCGGCCATAGCCGGTCAGCACCGTGGAGTGCAAGACCGGCTGCGGCGTGCCGGCGCCGATAGTTGGGCCGCACTGGGCGCCGATCCGCGAAGTGAACGCTCGCGAAGTCGACCCACCGCCCGCCACCGTCGCCCTAGAATCCGCCGTTGGCGCGAGGAGCGCCGCACCCACTGGGCGCGGCACGCCTCGTCGCGTTTTTTGCCCCCGGAGGGCCCCCGTGCTAGATCTGTTGACCCGGCTTCAGCCGCATCGACCCCTAGACGGGGACGAGGATGCCTACGTCGAGCGTGCCGAAGAGGGGGGCAACGCAATCGCAGCCTGGGTTCGTGCTGGTCGATCGAGCCTGCTCGTGCTTGGTCCCGCCGGGATCGGGAAAAGTACCGAACTCGCGCGCGCTGCCAGGGATCTCCAGCCGGATCGGTTCACTTGCCTGATTCCCCTGGATCGCTTTGAGAATGTCCGCCTGGTAACACCGGAACGTGCGCTGCTGCGCATCGCGGCGCTCCTCGTCCAGGTTGCCGGGCAGGGCCTGCCGGGCTTCTCCCCCTCTCGCGACTTGTCGACGGCGATTCACGGCCCCGAGCCCGGAGTCTATAGCTTTCCGCCACCCCCCGTCTGGGACGCTGACACCGCGCTCCGTGTTGCATGCCGCGAAGTCGCCGGTGCATCGAAGCAAGGTCGCGTCTGCCTGCTGGTCGACGGCTTGGAGAAGGCGCCCGAGAGTACCTTCTGGAATGTCGCCGATGCGCTCGGCCACATTGCCCCGGAGGTGGACCTGATCGTCGTGATCCCCTGGTACGTCGCCTACGGCCAGCGGACGGGCGAAGTACTGCGACCGGATGAGAAACTCTTTGCGATTCACCCGGTGGTCGTTACGGGCGAGCTGGGAGTGCCCGGACGACGCTTCTTGCAGCGCCTCCTGGGCCGGCACTTCGCCGCCGCAGGCGGGATCGCCGGTCTCCTCGAGACGATCCTAGATAAGCCCTCACCGGATCCGGGCGTGGTCGAATTGCGGGGGGTGTTTAACCGGGCCATTGACATGAGCGGCGGGATTCCCCGGACCTACCTTCAGTTGATCGTCGATGCGACGATGCGCGCCAAGTTCCGAAGCCACGACCAACCGAGAACGGACGATCTGGACGACGCCGTCGCCGATCAGCGAGACAGCTTCCGGCGCCTACTCAGTGCAGGAGACGAGGTGGCGCTTCGCGACGCCGATGGAACGGATGGCCGCGATCTTGAGTGGCAGCAGAAGATCCGCCTACTGAACCATGGGATGTTGATTGAGAGTCAGGAAGCGGGAAAGCCGGTCCTGCACATCCACCCCATCATTCGCGACCTCTTGGAGTGAATTGACCCCCGTGCGCGACCCGTCCCTTAACGTCGTGATCGCCCTCGGCGAGTACCAGGGCGGCGTCGCCGTCGCTTACTACGCAGACCCGATCCGCCGCGACTGGCTCCTGGGCGAGATCGAGAGCCATGCGCCGAGCGCGGACCAGCCCGCGCTCCGGACTTCAAGCGTAGACGAGGCGATCGCCTATCCGGACCGACTGGTCTTCGTTGTCCCGCGCGATGAGGCCGCGACAGTCGAGGAACTCGATGCGCTCCGCGATCGTTTGCTCATGCCGCCCCGCCGGCTGCCCGTCGTGCTCTTTCTGCTGCGCGACGGACCCGGCGAGCGCGCACTCGCGCGCTGCCCGGGCCTCGCCAGCATCGTGCGCGGTCGGGATCCGGACTGGGACCTGCTCGCGCGCGCCGACGTCGACCTGGAGCGGGCACGATTCGAGCGGGAGACCGGGCTCTCACCGCAGGCCTGGCTCCGCAAGTGGAAGAACGGGGAATTCCCTGAGACTCCTGAACTCATCGTTCGCTCCTATCGCGCCACGGCGCTGGAGGGGGAATGAAGGAATGGGTCTCCCTCCATCAACAGCACCGCGCGCTCTACGACGCCGCGGGCAACGGCTGGTCCGGCGATGTCCGCAAGCGGTTGGTACGCTTGGCGGACCGCGGCCATTGCGAGGCGAGCGTTCGAGGTCGTTTCACGCCGCGCCGCTTCCGTGAGTTCGAGGCATGGCGCATTTCACCGGCCGACGGCTCCAGCAGGGGCGTCCGCCTCCTGAACGTCCCCGACCTGGAATCCGCCAGCCTGATCGTCGAGGCGCTTGCGCAGCCCCGGAGCGAGCGCTTGCTCAAATTCACCTGCATGGTCGAGGGCCTACGACCCGACAGTACAACCTGGACCGTGGCGATTCACCTGGAGGCCGAGGGCGACGACCGAAAGGGAAACGGCGCATGCGGCCATCCGAGCTTTCACTGCCATGTCGGCCCGGACCTAGACGCGCGGCCGAGAGTGCGCGTCCCCCTACCCGACATCGGCCCGATGGCCGCGCTTGACTGGCTGATCGCCACGCTGGTCCCGGGATGGGAACCCGCGCCTTGGCCCGCCGTCGCGCGGGAAGTCGACGGTGGCGCGCCCGCGAGAACATGACCGGTGCCCAGTACCGCTCGGTGCTTGGAAGTTGCGCGGACCGGGCTCCGTTCATCGACCATTTGAGATTCGCAATCAACCATGTGGTTCGACACCCACGCTCATCTCGACTTCGAAGACTTCGCCCCCGACCTTGACGCGGTGCTCGCACGCGCGCGCGCAAACGGGGTGACGGAGATCCTCACGATCGGCACGACGCCGGCCAAGAACCGCGCGACGCTCGAGCTCGCGGCGCGGCATGCCGGAGTCTATGCCGCCGTCGGCATCCATCCGCACGACGCCGCCGCCGCCGCGGAGGGCGGGGTCGCGGTCTGGGAGGAGTTCGAGCGCATGGCCGCCGACCCGCGCGTCCGCGCCATCGGCGAGATGGGCCTCGACTACGCCAAGAACTACAGCCCCCGCGAGGTGCAGATGGCCGCCTTCCGCCGCCAGCTCGAAATCGCCGACCGCCTCGGCAAACCGGTCATCCTCCACTGCCGCCAGGCCTTCGACGACTGCCTCGCCCTGGTGCGCGAGATGCTGCGGCCGCCCGTGCGCGCGGTCGCCCATTGCTTCTCCGGCGATGCCCCGATGGCCGCGCGCTTCGTCGAACTCGGGTTCTTCATCTCCTTCGCCGGGCCGCTGACCTACCCGAAGTCCGAGCACCTGCGCGCCGCGGCCGCCGCCGTGCCCGCCGACCGCGTGCTGGTCGAGACCGATTGCCCCTTCCTCGCGCCGCAGGCCCACCGCGGGAAGCGCAACGAGCCGGGCTACGTGGTCGAGACCGGGGCCGCCTTGGCGCGCGCCCGCGGGCTGGCCCCGCTCGAGCTGGCCGCGCTCGCCACCGCAAACGCCCGCCGCGCCTTCGGCCTCCCGGCGGAGGCGCGCACATGAGCTGGCAGACGTGCCTCGTGACCGGCGGAGCGGGTTTCATCGGCTCCAACCTCGCCCACGCCCTCGCCGCCGCCGGCCGGCGCGTGCGCGTGCTCGACGATTTCTCCACCGGTCGCGCGGGCAATCTCGAGCCGCTGCCGGCCGGGGTCGAAGTCGTCCGCGGCGACCTGCGCGCGCCCGACGCGCTCGCGCGCGCGCTGGCGGGCGTCGAGCGCGTCTTCCACCTCGCCGCCATTCCCTCGGTGCAGCGCTCCGTGGAAGACCCGATGGCCTCCTACCTCGCGAATACCCACGCCACCTTCCTCCTGCTCGAGGCCTGCCGCGTCGCGCGCATCCCGCGCCTCGTTTTCGCCAGCTCCTCGTCGGTCTACGGCGATTCCCTGGTCAGCCCCAAGGTCGAAACGCTGCCGACGAGCCCGATCTCCCCCTACGCCGCCTCCAAGCTCGCGAGCGAGTGGTACTGCCGCGTCTACACCCGGACCTTCGGCCTCGAGACCGTCGCGCTACGCTTCTTCAACGTCTACGGCCCGCGCCAGAACCCGGACTCGCAGTACTCCGCCGCCATCCCGCGCTTCATCCGGCGCCTGCTGGAGGGCCGCCCGCCCACGATCTACGGCGACGGCGAGACCTCGCGCGATTTCACGTTTGTCGAGGACGTCGTCGCGGCACTCACGGCCGCGTCCGAACGCCCCGAGCCGGTCGGCGGCGTCTATAACATCGCCTGCGGCCGTTCGATCAGCCTGAACGCGCTCATCGCCGCGCTGAACGAGATCCTCGGCACCGCGCTCCGCCCCGAATACGCCCCGCCGCGCGTCGGCGACATCAAGCATTCCCTCGCCGACATCGGTCGCGCCCGCGCCGATCTCGGGTATTCACCTCAATTCGACCTCGAGGCGGGCCTGTGCCGCACGGTCGAGTGGTTTCGAAAGCACCCGTCATGAGCACCCCCGAAACGCCCGCCTCCCCGGAAACGCCCGCCGCGGCTCTCGTCGACCCCGCCGCCGCCGCCCCCCCCGCCGCCGCCGCCGCCGCGGGACACGGGGAACGCCATGCGCGCGTCGACATGGCAGACCTGACCCCGCAGGAGTTCACGGTCCACAACCCCGCGGCGGAGGACCTGTGCCTCGACATCTACCTGGTCAAACGCCTGAACCACTATTCGCGCACCTTGATCCAGAAGCTGATCAAGGAAGGCCTGGTGCTCGTCAACGGGAAGAAAAGCAAGGCTTCCTACGAGATCTGCGTGGACGACAAGCTGGAGGTCAGGGTTCCGCGCATCATCGAATCGCAGACCGTGCCCGAGGACATTCCGCTCGACGTCATCTACGAGGACGAGCACCTCATCCTGGTGAACAAGCCGCCGCACTTCGTGGTGCATCCGGCGGCCGGCCACTGGGAGGGCACGCTGGTCAACGCGCTGCTTTTCCACTGCGGTGTGCTCCCGACGACGGATGACGTGTACCGGCCGGGGATCGTGCATCGCCTGGACAAGAACACCAGCGGGGTAATCCTGGCGGCGAAGACCGTGAAGGCGCACCAGGAGCTGCAGGAGCAGTTCGAGGCGCGGACGGTCGCGAAGCAGTACCTGGCGATCGTCGAGGGAGAGCCGCGCTTCGACTCGGAGTGGGTGGAGGCGCCGATCGGCCACGACCCGCGCGACCGCGAGAAAATGACCGTGGGCGGGCGCGACCCGCGCGATGCGGCGACCTTCTACGAGACCGTGGAGCGCTTCCGCGGCTACGCGCTGGTGCGGGCGGCGCCCAAGACCGGGCGGACGCACCAGATCCGGGTGCATCTGATGCATATCGGGTACCCGGTGCTGGCGGATTCGGCCTACGGCAAGCACGAGTCGCTGTTTGAATGGTCCTTGGAGGGGCATGCGCGGCGCCCGATCGACCTGCCGCCGACCGAGCCCCTGATCGCCCGTCAGGCGCTGCACGCGCATCGTCTGGAGTTCACGCATCCCGCGACCGGGGAGCGCGTGGCCTTCTCGGCGCCGCTCGCGCCCGACATGGAGGTCGTGCTCGCGGCGCTGCGGCGCTGGCGCAGCCGGTAGGCGGGCCGACGGCGGCGGCGTCGGCGGCGGCGTCGGCGGCGACGGGGAACGAACGGAACCACAGAGGCACAGAGAACACAGAGACGACGACGGAAACGAGGAGGAGGCCGTTCCGCGCTCCCGCGGATCAGGTTGTCGCGCCACACGCCGTGGCGCGGAACGGTCTCCTCCTCGTTTCCGTCGTCT
>JACRIP010000562.1 GCA_016220045.1 Planctomycetota bacterium | reverse complement strand
CGTCTTCGGCGTAGGCTCCGCCTCAAGAGGCGGTCATAGAAGGTCGAATCGGGCGGAAGCGCCTCGTTCTGCGGAGCGGACCCGCCCCACGAGACGTCGACACCGGAGACCTCGCGGCGCAGGCCGGAAGGCCTGCGCCACAAGGGTTCCGCGCACCTCACGGTTGACTTCGACAGCTCTCCGGCAATTGTGCTGCAGGCCTTCCGGCCCGCACCGAAGGGCCACGGATCGCCGCCTCTGGCACCGCCTCCGGAAGGCGGATTCGCGAATGCGCTGCCCGCGCATCCGCCCGCCGGCGCGCCGCCGGGGCGGACGCGCGATCTACGACACCTGGTGCGCCGCCACGCGCAGGAAGATATCCTCGAGGTTGTCCTGATGCTCGTGGAAATTGACCAGGCGAATCCCCTGGGCGATCAGAAAGGCGTGGAGGTCGGCCACGTCCTCGCGCGCGCCGGCGAACTCCAGCGTGGCGGCGCGGTCGGTGATCGCGAGCGCGACGATGCGGTCGAGCAGGGAGTCGGTCGGCAGCGGCGGGGGGTGCGACAGCTCGAGCGGGATGGCGCGGGCCGCCGCCTCCCCCGCCGCCGCGCCGCCGCCGGCGAGGCGCCGCAGCACGCGGGCGAGCACCCGCTCGAACGCCGCGGGCTCGTTCAGGAAGTCGAGCCGCAGCGTGCGCGTCCCCTTCATGCGCGACAGGATCTCCTCCACCTTTCCCCCGAGGACCAGCCGGCCGCGCTCGACGATCCCCATCGCATTGCAGAAGTCCGACAGCTCGGTCAGGATGTGGGAGGAGATCAGGATCGTCTTGCCCATGGCGCGCAGTTCCTTCATCAGGTTGCGGAACTCGATGCGCGCCTTGGGATCGAGGCCCGAGGCGGGTTCGTCGAGGAGCAGGACCTGCGGGTCGTGGATCAGCGTCTGGCCGAGGCAGAGCCGCTGGCGCATGCCGCGCGAGAGCTGGTTGGCGGCGGCGTCGCGCTTGCCGCCCAGGTCCACCAGTTCGATCACGGCGTCCACGCGGCGCGTCAGCTCCGCGCCGAGGAGGTGGTGGCAGCGGCCGAAATACTCCAGCACCTCCCGGACCGTCATGTCCTCGATCGTCGGCAGGGTATCCGGCATGTACCCGATCAGGCGGCGCGCCGCGTCCGGCTTCTCGGTGACCTCGGCGTCGCCGATCCAGGCGCGTCCCTCGGTCGGGAGGAGGAGGTTGGCGAGGATGCGCAGGAGGGTGGTCTTGCCAGCGCCGTTGGGGCCGATCAGCCCGTAGCAGTCCCCGGCGGCGACGTCGAGCGAGAGGCCGCGCAGGGCGGTGAGGTCGGCGTAGGCTTTGGTGAGGCGCCGGACGCGGATCATGTCCGGCTACTTGCCGGAGGCCGCGACGTGTGGGAAGCGGCCGCTCTCGGAGCAGGCGCGGACGCGCGCCGCGCCCTTGCAGTCGGCGCCGCCGCAGGCGCCGGGACCCGCGCCGGGCGCGTGGCAGGCGGGGCAGGCCCAGACCACGCGCGCCGCCACCCGGTGCGCGGTGCGCTCGACCTTGCAGTCGTCGCAGGCCCCGGGCGCCAGGGAGGCGTCCTTGCACTTGTCGCAGACGTAGACCGTCTTGACGCAGACCTCGGCCTCCTCGACCTTGCCGCCGTCCTTGCAGGTGCGGCATTTGCCCGATGCATCGCGCCCGTCCGGCGCGAGCACGGCCTTGCAGCCCCCGCACCAGAAGCCCGCCTCGACCTTCGCCAGGTCGCAAACCGGGCCTTCCTCGGCGCCCAGCGGAGCGCTGCCGGACGCGGCAAAGGCCGCGGCCAGGAACGGGAGCAGGAGGAAGAGGGCGGCGAGACGGCGCAGCGACATCGGAAACCTCCGCAGGGAGAAGGCCGGGGGAGCGGGACACGGCGCACCGGGCGGCGCGCCGCGCCAGAAGATACCCGTCCCGGGAGCGCGATGCAAGATTTGACGGGGTTTAACGGCGTTGAACGGCGTTGAACGACGTTGAGTGCCGCGGAGCGCCGCGCCGCATGGGAGCGGAACGAGCGTTAGGCTTTCTCGGGCGGCGCCGCCGCGGGGGGCTCCGCGGCCCGATCTACGGTCTTGCCCCTGCCCCGGAAGGAGTCCAGGACGGCCCGGACCTGGGCCAAGAGCGCCGCCAGTCCGGAGCCGTCGGCCGGGCCGCCCCCGGCCCCGGGGCCACCGCCGCCGCCGAACGTGACCGCGCGCAGCTCCGTCGGCTTGGGCAGCCGCTCCGCGATCGCCGGCAGGGTCTCGATCAGCCGCGCTTCGACGAAGGCCGGCGACAGCCGGTTCTTCACCTCCTGGCGCGACCGCTCGAACCCGATCTCGACCTCCGCCTGGCGGTTGGCCGCGGCCCCGCGCGCCTCCTGCTCGGCAATTTCCGCCCGCGCCGCCTGATCCTGGCGCGCCAGCTCCTCGGCCTGCCGCGCCCGCGCCAGCTCGGCTTCCTTCTCCGCCTTCAGCTTCTCCAGCTCCGCCTGCGCCGCCGCCACCTCCCCCTCCCGCGCCGCCGCCGCGACCTTCGCCTGCGCATCCAGTTCATGGCGCCGCCGCCGCTCCGCCTGCTCGCGATCGAAGGTCTGCGCCTCCTGGCGCCCGCGCAGCGCCGCCAGGTCGGCCTCGGTCTCCAGGCGCGCACTCTCGCGCCGCTTGCGCTCGGTCAGCTCCTGCGCCGCGATCGCCGACTCCGATGCCAGCTCGGCCAGCCGCGCCACCTGCGCCCGCTGCGCCCGGAACGGCTTCTGCAGGTTCTCCCAGACCCGCGTCGAGCTCACCACCGCCTCCTTCACCTGCACCGTGACGATGCGCAGGCCCAGCCCCTTGTCGCCGCTGCCTTCGCCCTCCGCCACTTGCCGCAGGCGCGCCGTCAGCTCCGCAATGATCGGCTGCTTGTCCGACAGCACCTCGTCGATGCCCATGGTCGCGACCTTGTCCTTGATCGCCGCTTCCGCCTGCTCCCGAAGCTGCACGTTCACGACCTTCATCGGATCGAGCACGTCGGTGAAATCGAGCCGCTTGTAGGCGGTCGCGAAGTCCGCGATGATCCACTGCACGTAACCCTGGACCACCAGCCCTTGCAGCTCCTTGCAGATGCAGTAGGCGTTGATCAGGATGGTCTGCATCGTCGAGGGCACGACCAGGAAGGAATCGGTGTAGGGGTCGTAGGGGAAGGAAATGCCGAGCCCGAGGTGCAGCGGCTCCGCGTGGCCGCGCCGGGTGTGGACGACGTAGGCGTTCGGCGGGACGACCACGGTCTGGAAGTGCCACCAGCCGGTGATGCGCAGGTCGACGGCGGCCGCGGAGCCCTCGCCGCCCCCGGCCCGCCCGGGCGCCGCACGCATCATCCGGCCGCGCCCGCCGCGCGCCGCGACGCCGGTGTCCGATTCCAGGTCGGCTTCCGTGCCGGATTCCTCCTGGACCATCAGCGCGGGACTCCCCGCCGCCGCGGCCGGGGCCGCGCGCCGCGCCTTCAGGTCGACTGCAACTTTTTTTTGCGCGGCCTGGATCTGCTGCAGGTAGACGTTTTCGCCGCTGTCCTTTTCCATGGCGGGCTTCCTCCCTCGCGGTGGGCGGATCGGGTGGGGATCGCGCACGGGCGCGCGACCCGGAATCTACGGGGCCCGGGGAGGGCGGTCAAGGAAAAGCCGGGCGCCGCGGACCGGCGGCGGCGGTTCTTCTTGCCGCCTCTTTCGGGGCCCGCTACACTGGCGCGCACGATTCCCGGGCGCGGTCGGCTCCGGCGGTCCTGGCGGATCGCCGCCGGCGGTAGCGCCCGCTGAGTAAGGTTTACACCGCAGCGAGCGGCTGCGCTCAACCGCCGCATGAAGGAGGCCCCCGTGCGCGTCCTTGCCGCCCTGGTCCTCGGCCTCGCCCTGTGCGGGTGCTCCGGCGCCTACTACTCCGCCTGGGAGAAGCTCGGCTACCACAAGCGCGACATCCTCAAGGAGCGCATCACCGCGGCCCGCGACGAGCAATCGGCGGCCAAGGAGCAGTTCGCGTCGGCGCTCGATCGCTTCCGCTCGGTGGTCATGTTCGAGGGGGGCGACCTGCAGGCGAAGTACGACGAGTTGAAGGCCGAGCTGGACAAGAGCGAGAGCCGCGCCGCGGCGGTGCGGTCGCGCATCGCGGCGGTGGGCGCGGTGGCGGAGGCGCTCTTTCAGGAGTGGGAGGGGGAGCTCGGGCAGTACCAGAATCCGGAGCTGAAGCGGCGCAGCGAGGAGCAGTTGCGCGACACGCGCACGCGGTACGGCGCGCTTGCGGCGAAGATGGCCGTGGTCGCGGGGCGGATGGAGCCGGTGCTCAAGGTCTTCCGCGATCAGGTGCTGTTCCTGAAGCACAACCTGAACGCGCGCGCGGTGGCGTCGCTGGGCGACGTCGCCCTGCAGCTCGATCAGGATGTTTCCCGATTGGTCGAGGACATGCAGCGGTCGATCGACCAGGCGAACGAGTTCATCGGGACGTTGAAGTAGCGGGGGCGCGGGCGCGGCACGGCGGCGGGCGAGGACTCCCGGCGGGGGCGCCCGGGGATATGCCGGTCGATTCAGGCCTTGACCGTAGCGAGTCGCCGGGAGCGCAGCGCGGGCAGGGCGTTCTCGATCCAGATGCGGGCGGTGTAGAGGTCTTCGCGGCCGCGGCAGGCGACGGTGAGGGAGTCGGCGGCGACCTCGACGCGGCCCAGGATGCCGGTCTCGGCGGACGCCCAGCCGCGCACCCACAGAAAGCGTTCGGCGCCCGCGGCGTCGGGATCGGGCTCCAGGCGCATCCAGTCGCGCAGGGCGGCGGCGACGCCGGCGGGATCGGCGTGGCCATAGGCGCAGGAGGCGGAGGTCTCGGGTAGGGGCTTTCCCTGAAATGAGACCAGCGCTTCCAGGTCCTCCTCGCTCGGCTCCGGCATGTACAGCCGCGCGGTCGCGCCGTCCGGCCAACGTTCGGCCCGGCCCCCGGCCAGGCCCGCGAATTCGCGGATCGCGGGCGTCAGCGTGTAGAGCGTGTCCTCCTCGGCGGGCGCCGCTGCCGCCGGCGCCGGGTCGTCAGGGCCGAACGGGGAAGCGGCGGCCGGGGCGCCCCGGTGGGCGGCGAAGCGGGGGGGGGGGGGCCGGTCCGGGACCAGGTCGGG
>JACRIP010000552.1 GCA_016220045.1 Planctomycetota bacterium | reverse complement strand
CCCGCGCCGGCGGCGCCCGCGCCCGCCGCTCCAGCCACCAAGGTCCCCACCCTACGCTCCCTTTCCACGCAGGAGGCGCTCGCGCTGGCGCTGTCGAACTGCCTCGAAATCCAGGTCAGCCGGCTCGGACCCGAGGAGGCCGGACATCTGGCCGCGGCCACGCTGGGAATCTTTGATCCGATACTGTTCGGCAGCGTGCAGCAGCAGAAGGACGTCACGCCGAACAACCTGCTCTTCGTACCGCCCATCGGGGACTTCCCGATGGACAAGCCGAACGACACGATGCAGACGGCGGTGAGCGCCGGGCTGCGCGGCCAGCTCTTCCAGGGCCTGCGCTACTCGACCTCCTACGAGGCGACCCGGACGGCCGACCTGAATGCGCCGAATCGGGACCCCGAGTTCTTCGGCGGAAGTCAGCCCCTTACGCCAAGCTGGGCGACCTCCGTAGGCTTCCAGCTCACGCAGCCCATGCTACGCGGCCGGGGAAGCAGCGTGGTGATGGCGCCCATCCGGATCGCCCGGAAGGATCAGAAGGCCGCGCGGGATCGCTTCGAGGCGGAGGTCAGCAGCACGATCCTGGAGGTGCTCGACGCCTACTGGAACCTCGTGCGCGAACTCCGCCAGCGCGACATCCAGGTCGCTCGCCTGCACCGCGGCGAAGCGCTGCTGGAGGAGAACCGCCAGCACGTGCGGCTGGGCCAGATGCCCCCGGTCGAGGCGTTGCAGGCGGAGGCGAGCGTGGCGCAACAGCGCGAGGAGCTCCTCAACGCCGAGAGCGCGATCGGCACCGCCTCCGACGTGTTGAAGCGCCTGGTGGCGCCGCCCCGCACGAGCCTGGAGGAATGGGGGTTCCAGGTGGCGCCGACCGAAGAGCCGATTACCCGGCCGGTGGCGATTGACGAAGCGGGCGCTATCCGGCTGGCCATGGAGCGGCGCACCGAGATCGCCGCGCTCATGACGCAGATCGAGGCGCAGGAGCTGACGATCATGCTCTCGAAGGACCAACTGTTGCCGCTCCTGGACCTGAGCTACACCTTCCGCTACAACGGGCTGGGCGGGGATCTCGAGGGGAGCTACGACTCGCTGGGATCCACCGACTACAAGAACTGGGCGGTGGGGGTGGTCTTCGAGTATCCGCTGGGAACCCGGCAGGCGCGCGGGCAGTTGCGGGCGAGCGAGACGGCCCGTCGTCGGCTGTTGCTCGACCTGAAGATCCTGGAGTCGCAGATCATCGTGCAGGTGCGCCAGGCGATCCGCGAGCTGGGCTTCGCGCAGCAGCGGATCGTGGCGGCGCAAGTGGCGGTGGAGCTGGGGCGGCGGCAGGTGGAGGCGGAAGAGCGGCGGATGGCGCTGGGAATAACGACCAGCCTGGATTTCCTGCGCATCCAGGAAGACCTGGAGCAGGCGGAAACCAGCGCGCTCAACGCGGCCATCGACCACACGACGGCGGTGTACCGCTACCAGCGCGCGGTGGGGACGCTGCTCGCGGAGCGGAAGATCGAAGTACGGTGAGCGCCGCACGTCTATGGGGTTGACGCCGTCGGAGCGGCGGCCGTGGAGGCGGAAAGGCCGTTGAGCACGCGCCGTCGGCCCACCCGTCATGCCCAAGGCTGCTGGCGAAGCCTACCGCGCCGCGGGATCTCCTCCCCGACCCGACCGCACGCGCCGCGGCCCTGCCGATTCCAACCGCCTCGCGGCTATGGGGGCTCCTCCCATGCGCCGCCAAGTCTATTGAAGTCCGTGTCGAAAGACCAGACCTTACTCTCCCCCTGATCGTATTACTTGTCGTGGGCAAAGTAACTGCTGAACTCCCTTCGCGTGTCGCGCCCGGCCGAAAAACAAAAGGCGGTCGCCCGCTTTCGCAGGCGACCGCCCCTGGGGACTCACCGTACATGGCTCGGCGCCCCCGCGTCGCTACCGGTCGCCTTGGTCCACGCCGACCGCACGCCCCGGGTCAGGTGGACTCCGAAGAACTGCCGATCGCTCATGGGCCCGGCGAAAGAGCGGCGCGCGTCGACCGCTCCCGCGCGGGGGCGACCGGGGTCGTCCGTCTCGATGGGACGGTCCTGGCCGTAGGCGACGGTCCGCCGGACGCGATGCGTCCGCCGCGGACGCGGAGCGTGAACCGCGGCTGGATTTGGCGCCAGGCGTTCAACGAGTCTTACTTCACTTCTTCTCCTTCTTGTCCTTCTTGTCCTTCTTCTCCTTCTTCCCCCCTCCACCCCCGGCCCCACCGGCCACGGCCTTGAGATCGTCATCCGACAGTTCGTCTGAGGCCTTCGGATCGGTCGGTTTCTTGTCAGGCATGGTCCGACTCCTTGCACTGATACCCGAGAAACAATGCGACGCAGCGCAACAGACTGCCGAGGTAACGCTGCCGTACTTCCAGCCGAGGTCGGCGGCAGCAGCAGAGACCGGAGATCGAGAGGTCAAAGGCTCAGCCCACGACCGGCAAGGCGCCCTTTTCCGAATGCGCCTCCAACAGGCCAAAGTCCACCATCCGGCGGACCAGGCTCAAGGGGAGGCGCACTCCTTGCTCGCGCAGGATCGCGTCCAACGTTTCGCCGGTCGGGCGGCCGTCGAAGTAGCGGAGGGTGCGGGCCAGCGCTTCCGACATGACCAGCGGATCGAAGCCGCTATAGGCACTCACTCGGTAGCCATGTCCTTCCACCCATGAGAAAGACAGCTCCTTTAGTCGCAAGCGCTCCGGAATCGCATCCGCCATCAGACCGGCATAGGCGTCGCGCAGGAGTCCCGCCAGTATGCGAACGCGTGGGCCGCATACGGCCGCAACCTGATCCCAGGTCAGAGGCAGTACCCGCTCAGCGCAGGCGCGATAGAACTCCAGCTCGCGGCCGGCCCACTCGCCCCACAGAGCACGGTACTGCGCCCAGTCGATCTCGCCGCCCAGCTCGGATACGTGAGGCGCAGATTCCTGCTCGATCGCCTCCGGCGAACCCAGGTGCAGCTCCGCCAGGCACCACAGGGACAGTTCTTCTTCGACCTGCAGCAGGAGCTCGTGGGCGAGCCGCCAGAAGCGCCACCCCGTATTGCCGCGGACGTGCTTGCAGAACCAAGTGGCGCACACGCCGGGGCGGTGCTGCCGAATACCGCATCCGCCTGTCGGACTCAGGAAGTGGCAGCGGAGGTCGGGAGCGCGTCCGAAGACGTTCGGAGTGTTGTTGTACAGCAAGGTGAAAACGGAGCCAACAAGGGCAGAGCCGGGAGAAACCGCCACCCTGCGGGAGATGCGTATTTCCAGTTCTTTGCGGCCCTCGGTGATCGCGGGGTCAGGGTCGGAGAGAATGCCGCCCGCCAGATAATTCGGAAGCGATGGTTGAAAGGCGCAGCATTTCGTGGCCGGATGAAAATACGTCGCGCGCAGGGAGGATCCCGGAGAAGGAAGCATGGCGCAGTTGTCACAGGTGGCGTTGGTCTCGGCCGGAATGGGGCCGCCGGTGATGGCACGCAGCCACGATGCGTAGAGCGGCGGAAGCGCGGCTTCTGCGATCGCCCCTTCCGCGCAAGGTCGTACTTTGTTTTGCCTGCCCCGCGGATGTTCCGTCATCGAGATCGTCGCCTTTGCCTTTCGCGACTACCGGGAGGATTTCGGGGATGTCAGTGAATTATAGCCGTGCATCGGGGGAAGTCAATACAAGCAGGGGTAGAATCCGTGCGGAGCTTCGCGTCACGGCTTTGGAGGTAGAAACCCCGGCCCGGGGTGCGCACCGGGAGTGCGGCATCGACATTAGATGCGTGCGATCCCGTGCCTCTGCAGTTGCGGCCCGGGGTGGGCGCCAATGACAAGAGAGATCTAATGCATCGTGCGTATCTAATAGCGACGGGGAAATGGTCCCGGATCGGCCTTTGGTGTTGTGCGAGGCGTTGAAACGGTGTAAGATACGTTGATATCCGTCGCAGGCTGCTGGACAGCCGTTGCCATCTGGGTGCGGCGGGCGCCCCACAAATGGGGAGTCCGCGCCGGCGACATAGGGCTGTAACCTGAGTCCTGTGACGCGACTGCGGCGCGACCGCAAGGCGGCGGGCCCGTGGCGAGGCGCCCGGGCGTGGGCAGGTTGCTTGGAACGCCTGAGGATGCCGGGAAGCCGAGCGCAGTCGCGAGCGCGGTCGAGCCAGTCGCCGGCTCCGAGCGCGCGCGTCCTGGACGGTGCGGCGCGCCGGATCACGGCATGCGCCAACGGGTCGTTCCTCTGCGAGAAGGCGGTGAGCGGCAATGCGCAGCGCGCCGGGCATTATGGGCAAGATTCGGCCGTGGTGGTGCGGCCTCCTGGCGTGTTCCCTCCTCTTGGCCATCCACCCCGCCGCCGCCGACCCCCCATCCGGCGCCACCGTGGTCGGGGGCGACGCCGTCGTCTCGCAACCGGACCCGAACACGGTTCTCGTTCGACAGACCTCCCAGCGCGCCATCCTGAACTGGCGGCGGTTCTCGATCGACGTCAACGAGTACGTCCGGTTCGAGCAGCCGAATGCGACCAGCATTGCGCTCAACCGCGTCACGGGCTCCGAGCCGTCCACCATCCTCGGCCGGCTGTCCGCCAACGGTCGCGTCTTCCTCCTCAACCCCAATGGCATCCTGTTTGGCCCCTCGGCGCGGGTGGACGTCGCCGGCCTCCTGGCCACCACCTTCGACATCCAGGACGACGATTTCCTTTCCGGGCGCTACACATTCGCCCGGGATCCGGCCCAGGAGTTGAAGTCCGTCATCAACCGCGGCGAGATCAGGGTCTCCGACGAGGGTTTCCTTTTCCTGGTCGGGTCCGCCGTCGGGAACGAGGGCCAGTTGATCGCCCGGCTGGGCAAGGTCGTTCTGGGCTCGGGCGAGCGCCTTACCCTCGATATGTCGGGCGATCGCCTCATCACGTTTGCCGTGGACGGCTCGGTCCTCGACACGGTCCGCGGCCCGGACGGGAACGCGCTGGACGCGGCGGTGAGCAACTCCGGCACGATCCGCGCGGAGGGCGGCGAGGTGGTGCTGGTCGGCCGGTCGCCGCGGACGGTCTTCCAGTCGGTCATCAACAACTCGGGCGTGATCGAAGCGAAGAGCCTGGTGAACCGGGGCGGGGTGATCCGGCTCGAGGCGAGCGATCCGGTGGTGAATACCGGAGCGATCGGCGCCGCCAACCATCTCGGCGAGGTGCGGAACGCCGCGGGCGACGTGCTCAATACGGGGACGCTTGACGTGTCCGCGATCGAAGGTGGGGCGACGCACGGCACGATCACGTTGAGCGGCGAACGCGTAGGCGTGGCGGGCAACCTGCTGGCTCTCGGGGCGGACGGGACGAATGGCGGGAACATCCTGCTGACCTCCACCGAGCGCACCGTCGTCGCGACGGGCGCGACGCTCGACGCCAGCGGCCGGGGCAATTCCAGCGGCGGCAACATCGTCATCTGGTCCGACCTGGATACCATCTACTACGCCGACCTGCTCGCGCGCGGCGGCGACCTGGGCGGCAGCGGTGGCCGGGCCGAAGTGTCGGGCCATCGAAACCTGGGCTTCTACGGCGGCGCGGACTTGGCGGCTCCGGGCGGCGTCGTCGGTTCGCTCCTGCTCGACCCGTGGAGCCTGCAGATCATCGGTGGGAGTGGAGGCGCCATGGACGGGTCGCTGCCCAACGCCCTGCATACAACCAGCATTGACCAGCAGGTCAGCGAATATTCCCTGGAGGCGCTCGGAGCCGTCGCCGTCAGACTAGAGGCGTACGGCGACATCTTCATGGGGGCGGGTCTCTTTGGGGGTGGCCTTGATCTGGACCTGTCCGATGCCACCTCCGTCTCGATCGTGGCGGACTCGGAGAATAACGGCTCTGGCGATTTCCTCATGGACTGGGATGATCGCCTCCGCGGACCGGCTGCCGGTGTCCTAGCCATCACGGGCGCCAGACTGAGGATCGCGATGCTCAGTGCGTTCACGGTCGACCTGTTGGCCACCAGTCCAGTCACCGGCACCATTTACGACATCAGCGGCCTGGACCCGAACATAACGGCGACCAACGCGCGATTGCGGGCCCCCTTCGGTGTCGGCGAGGCGGGCGGCATGGACAACGTGGAGTTGCAGGTCACGAACCTCGCCGGGAGCGGTGGCGCGGGCGACTTCCGTGTGACGAATATTGGTGCGCTGAACCTGGCCACGGTGGGTGGGACGGCGGGGATCACCGCGAATGGCACTGTCTCCCTTGCCACGTCCGGCGCGATCACGCAGAGCCCCGGCGCCTGGCTGGTAGCCAACGTTCTGGTGCTCCGGGCGGGGGGGCCCGTGACGCTCAACGAGGTCAATTCCGTGTTGAACCTGGCGGCCTCGGTGAGCGGGGCCGGCAACGGCTTCAGCTTGGCAACCATCGCTAACTTGGTCGTCACCATCGTCGACGGGGTGAACGGCGTCAATACGAACAACGGCGCGATATCGCTGACGGCGAACTATGATGCGAGTGCCAATGCTGAAACCCTGACCGTGGGGAACACCGGGGCGGCCTTCGACGTCGATGCGGGCACGTCCACCGTGGCGCTGGCAGTCAGGAACGCCACGAACGAGGGTGCCCTGATCCTGAACGCAGGGGCGGCCGTCCGCGGGACCGGCGGCGTGACCTACACCGCCAACAACATGAACTTGGCGGGCACCACCGACGCCGGCGCCGGCATCGCCCGACTCCAGCCGTACTTCGTCGGCCAGCTCATCAACCTGGGCGGCGCTGATGCCGCGGGCACGCTCGGCCTGACCGACGCCGAGCTGGACACGATCACGGCCGGTCAGGTCTTCATCGGCAGTGGAACGAGCGGCGCCCTGACGGTCACCGCGGGCATCTCTCACCCGGGCGGGTGGTACACTCTGGTCCTGGCGAGCAGCGGTGCGATGACGCAGAACCCCGGCACCTG
>JACRIP010000551.1 GCA_016220045.1 Planctomycetota bacterium | reverse complement strand
CGCACTCGGCGAGCCACTGTCCGTAGGCGCGGCGCCGCGCGGCCTCTTCCTCCGGCGCGCCGACGCGCACCCAGGCACAGGCTTCCGCGGTGGGGGGAGCGGAGCCCGGGGGCGCGGGGGGCGATGCGGCGCTCGGGCACAGGCGTGCCCGTACGCGGTAAACTCCGGGCAGCAGGCAGGCCGCGCCGGTCGACCAGCGGGCGGAGAAGCGGCGGCCCTCGACGCGCACGCGGTCCGGACTGCCGCGCGCCCGCGACCGGTCGAGGTCCACTTCGAGGTCGACCGGCGTGCCGTCCGGGGCATCCGCTCCGCCGTCTACGGTGAATGCGCTATCGCCAGGCGAATACCTGAACAACACGATGACCGAGGCCGGCGCGGGGGCGGGCGAGGGGTCGGCGGCGTGCGCTCCGGCCGGGAATGCGAGGAGGACCGTGGTCAGCAGCGCCGAGTGGAAACGGAACCACAGAGGCACAGAGACACCGGGCGGCGGCGCCGCAGCCACAGGGAACCCTCGATCGCGCCGGAATGTAGAATGTAGATTGTGGATTGTAGAGTGCGGATTGCGGATTGCCGAATGTCGAATGTCGATTGTCGATTCCTCAAGTGACCCGCTGGGAGATGGGGCGTCCTCGCCCGCGTTCCCAGGGCTCGATCGGGGAATCGACAATCGACAATCGTTCTTCGGCAATCCGCAATCCGGAATCTGCAATCTACAATCCGTGTTATCCATCGTACACCCAGTGGTAATCGAGGAAGCGGACCACGCCCGGATCGTAGGCGATGGTCAGGTCGTCGAGGATCGGCGTGACATTGAGCGGCAGCACCAGAGGATTGTGCCGGAAGCGGATTTCGTAGCGTACGCTGCGATTGCGCACCTCGACGCCGAGGCCCAGCGCCCGCAGGAGCGTGCCGGGCGTGGGGCCGGCAACGGTGACCAGGCCGCCGCCCACGTCGAGGCCGAGGTCGATCGCGCCGGGCGCGTTGAGCAACGGCACGCCGTTGTAGGAGGCGGGCGTCCATTCGGTCCAGGAGACGCCGAGCAGGCGGATGACGCCGGGCACGGGGTCGAAGGCGCTCTCGAAGCGCCCGGCGTAGGCGAGGGCGGCGTCCTCGAAGCGGGAGGGGGAGAACAGGAGCCAGGTGGGCAGGGGGGCGGCGGCGTAGAGGCGGAAATCGTCGAGCGTGGCCGGAGAGACCTCGCGACCGCGCGCCAGGGTGTCTTCGCCGCCGACGACCAGCCGATCCCGATACGGTGGCCACCCGAGGAAGGCGACGCCCGGTCCGGAGGGCGTCAGCGAAACCGGAAGGCCCCGGCGGCCGTCGACCGCGAGGGCCTGCCGCGTGCCATCGGTCCAGGAGACCGCCACGCGATGCCATTCATGTCCCTGCCCCAGCCCCGGCAGGACGGCCAGATGGGTGGTCTCCTCGAAGGCGTACGGGATCGGGCAGGCGCGGCGCTCCGGGTCGGTCCCGTAGCCCGCCGACACGTACGCCACGCGCGTGGACTCGACGGTCAAGGTCCCGCCCGAAATCCCCGCGCGGATGCGGTGCTGGACGCCGATTTCCGAGGTCTCAGGGAAGGTCAGGAGCGCGACCGTGATCGGCAGCGCCGCGGCGCGTTCGTCGAGCTTCATCCAGAACTCGAAGCCGCCCGTCACCGGGTCGGCGTTGCCGCGCGATGTCCAGCCGGTCAGTTCGGCGCGGTTGTCGGCAAAAAAAAGGCCGTCGCTGACGAGATCGCCGCCGGCGCGCGCCGGGTCGGGGCCGGCCTCCTGGTCGGTGTCCGGGGCGGGCGGGCCCGGCGCCACTTCCGCGGCGAGTCCGTCGCGCAGCAGGGCCTGGAAGGGGGCGGTGGGCGTGAGCGGCGCGCGGGCCGGCGTGTCGGTCTGGAGCTGAACGTGGCCGGCCCAGGTCGCGGGCGTGCCGCCGGCGCGCGGCTGCGGCGCGGGCCAGGTGGTCGCGTTTTCCGTCGGCGAGGAGGCGCGGCGGGCCTCGAACTCCCCCTGCACGGTGTGGACGAGCAGGCGGAAGACTTCGACCAGGGCGGTGGCTTTGGCCGACGCGATGGGGCGCGCGTCCGCGCCGAGCACGCGACCGAGCGCCGTGACCTCGTACAGCCCGCACTCGCGAAAGCCGAACTCGGTGGTGCGCGCGCGCAGCTCGAGCTTGTCGATCGGCGTGGCGATGACGCGCTCCGGATTGAGGCGGCGCGGGTGGAAATTCGGGTCCGCGTTGGCGAGCAGGGCTTCGGCGTCATCAGGTGAAAGCCCGATCGCCGGGCGGGCGGCGAGGCCGCGCACGAAGGCGTAGAAATCGGGCCAGGAGACGAACGGGCCCTGGCCGGGGAGGCGGGAGCCGCGGCGGGCGAGGATTTCGTCGGCGACCGCCGAGGCGGTGGCGTAGGAGATGCCGGGGCCGATGGGACCGCGCACGCCGGAGAGCACGGCGACGAGCACCGGCTTCGGCGCGAGGTTGACGTTGATCGGGGAGCGGGGCTCGACGACGAACCCGGGCATGCCCTCGGGCAACGGCGTGGCGGTGGGGGCGACGGTACGCGCGTCGGTCCAGGCGCGGACGCAGAGGAAGGGCTCGACCGCGAGGGCATCGGCCGCGCCGAGGACGGTGCGCAGGGAGTCCTTGTCCGGGATCATCCCGCCGGGGGCGGCGGCCTTGAGGGCGACGATGGCGGCGCCGCGGCCGGCAATGGGGTCGACCGCCGGCAGGCCCCGCGCCGTCAGGTCGTCGCGAATCGCGCGGCCGAGCGTGTCGAGCATGGCGGCCAGCCCGGGGACCGGCAGGTTGAGGCAGAGCTGCGCGCCGGTGTCGTAGATGAGCAGCACGTACTGGTCGCCGAGCGGGCGGTGGGTGCCGCCGGTGGTGCCGGAGTAGGCGAAGCCGAACGCGGTGCCCGAATAGTAGGACGGCGCGGTGGTCGATTCGAGGGGGCCGCCGCCGTAGCGCCACTCGGCATTGGGATCGCTGGTCACGCTCGTGCCGGCGTCGGCGCGCAGCCGCCCGGTGGCGGCCTCGATGCCCGCCATCGCGCCCATGCGCGCGTGGGCGAGGTCCAGGTAGGCCGCGCTGATGCGTGCTTCCGTGGTCGCGACCGCGGTGAAGGTCAGGCCGAGCACGGACAAGAGGCCGAGCGCGGCGAGCGCGAGCAGCAAGGCCATGCCGTGGCGGCGCTGGTGCGCCGGCGGGGCGTTCCGGGGTGCGCGCAGGGTCATCGGGTTCGGCCCTCCTGTGGTGCGCATAATCATACGCCATCGGAGGGCAAACGTCAAACCGGGAGGGGCCCCAGGGGGCGCGGGAGGCGGGCTGCAACCGGTGAGCTGGTCGAGGGTTGTGCTCTTCACGGTAAGTTAATCGAGATTGGGGTCGGCGGGCGCCGAACCGACGAGCGGGAGCGCGGTTTCCCGGAAGCGGTAGCCGACGCCGCGGCTGGTCTCGATCCGTTCGGCGAACGCGCCGAGCTTGCGGCGCAGAGCGCGGACGTGGACGTCGATGTTGCGTTCGCCCACGACCACGCCCCCGGCGATGACCCGAGCGAGGATCTGGTCACGGGTGAAGACCCTACCCGGATTGGAGGTCAGGAGATGCAGCAGCCGGAACTCGGTCGCGGTGAGGAGGAGGGGGGCGCCGGCGAGGGTCGCCTCGCGTCCCACGGTGTCGAGCACGAGCGCATCCGCGACGATGCGTTCGGCCGTTTCCTCGGCGGCGGGGCGGCCGGCGCGGCGGAGCGCGGTGCGCAGGCGCGCGCCGAGCTCGGCGGGACGGAAGGGCTTGACCACGAAATCGTCGGCGCCGAGTTCGAGGCCGCGGACTACCGAGTCCTCGTCGCCGTCGGCGCTGAGCATCACGAGGGGCGTCGCGCGCGTCAGGGGTTCCTCGCGGAATTTGCGGCAGAGGTCGAGGCCGTGGATATCGGGCAGGCCGAGGTCGAGGATGATGAGTTGCGGCGCGGCCGCGAGCGCGAGCTCGAAACCCGCGGCGCCGGCGCCGGCGGCGAGGACGGTGAAGCCTTCGCGCCGGAGCGTCTCCTCGAGGAGGGAGCGGAAGTCGGCGTCGTCTTCGATGGTGAGGATCTTCTCGTGAGCCATGCCTCGCGCGTCTCCGATACTACGGTGAACATCTTACGTGGGTTTTGCTCTATCCTCGAAGGGTGCGGTAGGCTATGATACCCGCCGAGCGGCGCAACTGTCAAAGGTCGCCGCGGCGTGACGCCCGTCGCGCCGCGCGGCCGGGGGACCGGGAAGGGAATGGAGGCGAAAGAACCATGCGCGCAGACTTCCGGGTGCTGAGGGGACCGGGGATGGGGCAGGTCTACACGCTTCCGCAGATCGGCAGGATCGTGCTGGGGCGGGGCGTCACCTGTCAACTGCGGCTCGACGACTTTGCGGTGTCGAGCGAGCATTGCGCGATCGAGTCGCGGGCGGACGCGCACGTCCTCGTCGACCTGGGGAGCCGAAACGGCACGTTGGTGAACGGCGAGCGGGTGTCGGAGCGGACGTTGGGGGCGGGGGACGTAGTGCGGCTGGGCGACACGGCGCTGGAGTACGCGCCGGAGGCGACGGGGACCGGGGGCGGGTCGCCGGCGACCCGGCTGCGCAACGAGGAGACGCCTTGGGGGCGCTCGGACGCGTCCTTTTGCGGCCGTCTGCGGGTCCACGATCCGGCCTTCTGGGAGGCGCTCGGGGAACATCCTGACACCGGTGGCTGGCGCGAGATCATCGTCGGGCTGAGGGAATTCGTGCGCTTGGGCGCGACGGCTGCGGAGGCGCGGGAGCTGTCGGACCTGGGGCGGGAGGCGCTGGACGCCGCGCTGGAGGCGACGGGCGCGTCGCATGCGGCGCTGATCGTGTTGCCGCGGCTGCCCGAGCTGGCGACGATCGAGCTGGTGCGGGCGCGGCCGGGGACGGCGGCGCCGGCGGCGCTGGCGATCTCGCGCAGCGTCACGGCCGAGTGCCTGCGCACCGGGGAGTCGATCCTGACCACGGTGCGCCCGCCCGCGTCCGCGGTGGGAGGAGGCGGCGGCGCAGGCGCCGGCCGCGTGGGGAGCGGGGGCCTGCCGCGCAGCGACAGCATGGACCGGCTGGGCATTCGCGCGCTGATCTGCGTGCCGGTGGAGTGCGAGGGCCGCGTGCAGGGAGTGCTCTACGTGGATTCCCTGAACGAGGCGACGCATTTCGGGCGCGGCACGGTGGCCCTGCTCGCGCTTTTTGCCGAGGCGCTGGGCAGCGCGATCGGGCGGCGCATTCTGGCGGAGCGCGAACGCCAGGCGGAAGTCCGGCTCGCGCACCTGCTCGAGTACGCGCAGGTCGGGCTGTTCTCGACGGACGCGGAGGGTCGTATCCGGCACTGGAGCCGCGGGTGCGAGCGCATCACCGGCCGGCCGGCGGAGGAGGTCCTGGGCCGGGAGGGGCTGGAGTTCCTGCTCGGGGCGGAGGCGGGCGAGGCGGCGGCGTGGGGAGCGGCCCGGCGACCGTATGAGGCGGAGCGCTTGCTGGCGACGGCGCAAGGCGGCTCATACCTCGGGCACATCCAGTTGACTCCCTACCGCGGGGCGGAGGACCGGTTTGCCGGCCTGGTGGGCACCCTCGAGGACGTCACGGGGCAGCGCGCGTCGCAGGAGAAGCGCGCCCAGCACGAGCGCATGGCGACCCTCGGCCTGCTGGTCGCCGGCGTGGCGCACGATTTCCGCAACGTGCTCGCGCGGCTGCTGCTCCTGGCCCATGATCCCGGGCTGGTGGCGCTGTCGCCCGCGGACCCGGCGGCCGGGCCGCGGGGCATCCTGAACCGCGCGGTGAGCCAGGGCTCCGCGCTCTGCGAGTCGCTCCTGGCCTACGCGCGGCGGCATCCGGACAAGACCGAGGAAGCGGACCTCGGGGAGCTGGTCGCCGATACGCTGCGGCTGGTGGCGAGCGAGCTGGCGAGCCGGCGCATCCTGGTGACGCGCCAGATCGGGTCCACCGGGCCGATTCAGGTGAACGCCGGATTGATGCAGAGCGTCTTTCTCAACCTCCTGCTGAATGCGAAGGAGGCGATGCCCCAGGGCGGACGCATCACGGTGAGCGTCCTTCGCGAGGGGGAGGAGGCGCGGATCGGATTCAGCGACACCGGTATCGGGATGTCGCCGGAGGTGCTGGGGCGGCTGTTCCAGCCGTTCTTCAGCAACAAGACCGGGGGAGGCGAGGGCGGGAGCGGGGGCGGCGGCGGTGGAACCGGGCTGGGGCTCTACATGTCGCGGGAGATCGTGGCGCGGCATGGCGGCACGCTGGAATGCGCGAGCACGCCGGGAGTCGGGACGACGTTTACGCTGCGGCTGCCGTTGCGCCGGAGCGAGCCGCCGGCGGCGGAGGGCGGGGCGGCGGCGGCGGGACCGGACGCGCATCCGGGGGCGTAGGGGGCGGGGGGGGGCCGACCCCGGTCAAGTGCTGGGGCTGCGCTGAAGAGTCCGCGCGGACCGCTACGCGACTTCTTCAGCCTCTCCTAGCCGCGGCCAGCGGTCGTGCTCGTACTCGTACTCGTACTCGTACTCGAATGCCCTGTGCGTCCGAGTACGAGTACGAGTACGAGTACGACCGGGACGACCGAGCCCACCGCTCGCACCCGCTGGTGTCCAGCAACCCCGGTGATAGCGCACGATGTCCCCCCCGCCCCCCTCCGCCCGGCCTGAATACACGGTTTCTTAACGCGCGCAACTCGCGACGTGAGAGCACCTTGCCTCGGCGCCCGGAATCCCGCCCGAACTCCCCGGCAGACGCTCGGGAAGGTCGTACAATCATGGTGATGAGCGCATGAAAAGCGCGGGTTTGGGAAGGGTAGACGCCGTCCGATTGCGGAGAGAACACCATGACCCCGACGCCGACCCTGCTCGTGATCGACGATGAGCTGGACACCGTAGGCATGCTCAGCGATTTTTTGGCGCACGAAGGCTTTCGCGTGCTGGCGGCGTGCAGCGCGCGCGAGGCCCTCGGCATCCTGGCCCGGGAAACCCCTGATCTGATCCTCATGGACCTGGCCATGCCCGAGATCGACGGCTTCGAGCTCTGCCGGCGTCTGGCCACCAGCCCGCGCTGCAGTCAGATCCCGGTGATCGTCATCACCGCGCTCGACGCTTTCTCCGACTACTCCGGCATGCTCTGCGACCTGTTCCCGATCCGGCTCTTCGTGTACAAGCCGTTCGCGCCCGCGAAGCTGGCGGAGAACATCCGCTACGCGCTGGCGTTGCCGGCGGCGCAATCATGAAGGATCTCACAAGATGGATGGACAAGCCATGAACCAGCAGCGATTCAAGGCGCTCATCGTCGAAGACAACCAGGTCTATCACACATTGATCCGGCGGGCGCTGGGAGCAGACGGCCTGCCCGTGGACTTTGAAGGGGCGACCTCCGCGGCCGCGGGGCTGGAGCTGGCGCGGCGTACCGCCTTCGACGTCATTCTCGTGGACTATTGCCTCCCGGGTGGCGACGGGCTCCATCTGCTGCAGGAACTGCGCGCGGCATCGATTCACGCGCCGGTCATCATGACCACCGGCATGGGGAGCGAGGAGATCGCGGTGCGCGCCATGAAACTCGGCGCGTTCGACTACGTCGTCAAGTCGGGGCAGTTCGTCGAAACCGTCGCGCTCGCCGTGCGCAAGGCCCTGCAGGTGGTGCGGCTGGAGCGGCGGGTGGAAGAGGCGGAGAATGCCCAGCGCCGCCTCGAGGAACTGGACCGCCTGAAGTCCGAGTTCATCGCCGTGGTTTCGCACGAGCTGCGCACGCCGCTGGTGTCGATCGTCGGCTACGCCGACATGCTGCTGGGCGGCGTGCTCGGGGAAGTGCCCGATGGCCAACAGCGGGCGCTGGAAGTGGTCCGGCGTAACGGGCAGCGGCTGAAGTCGCTGATCGAGGGCCTCCTGCTCTATGCCGGGCTGGGCGCTTCGCGGCGCGCGCCCGCGCGGCGCGACTTCGACCTTGCGCGGGCGGTGGCGGACGCGGTGGACGTGGTGCGGCCGGAGTGCCTGAAGCGCCAGTTGCGGGTGCTGCTGAGCCCGGCGCCGGAAGGGATCCTGGCGAACGCCGATCCCGGGCTGATCGACGAGGTGCTGGCGAACCTGCTGGCGAACGCGGTGAAGTTCACGCCGCCGGGCGGGGAGATCCGGGTGACCTGTCGGGTGGACGGGGCCGAGGCCTGGGTCGAAGTCGCGGACACGGGGTGCGGCATCCCGGCCGAGCTGCAGCCGCATCTGTTCGAGCGCTTCTGGCAGGCGGAGACGAGCCTGCGGCGCCGGTACGGCGGCCTTGGGCTGGGGCTGGCGATCATCCGGGAAATCCTGGATCGCCACCGGGCGCCGATCCGCATCGACAGCCGGGAAGGGCTGGGGACGACGGTCTCCTTCGGCCTGCCGCTCGCCCGGTCCGCGGGGGCGGAACGTCCGGAGCGCGCCGGGATGGGGCTGGCGGCAGCCTCCCAGCTCCGCCCGGGGCGCGGTCGCCACGTGCTCGCGGTGGATGACGATGACGACATCCTGCACTTCCTGGAGACGCTGCTCGGCGCCGCCGGGTACGAGGTCACGACGGCCCGGAGCGGCGTCGAGGCGCTGGGTTTCGCCGAGCGCGAGAGCTTCGACCTCATCCTGCTCGATGTCGCGATGGACGGCATGGACGGCATAACCGTGCTCGAGGAGTTGAAACGGCGGGAGACGACGCAGCGGACGCCGGTGGTGATGCTGACGGCGCGGGTGGAGACCGACGTGCGCAGCGAGGCGATGCAGCGCGGAGCGGCGGACTTCATCCAGAAGCCGTTCATCCCGGACACGCTGCTCTCGCAGATCGCGGGACAGATCCGGGCGGCGGAGACGCCGGCGTAGCGCAGCGGATTCAAGAGTCGACCCTTGCAGTGGCGAACGCGAAGGCATCTCCGTATTGCCGGGGAGCGGCGGTCATGACGAAAAACCTGAAGTCCGAGGAAGACGGGGCCGGTTCCCCGTCGCTGGCGGCGGTCTTCGCCGCGCTGAATGCGGCGGCCCGGCAAGGGCACACCTACGACCCGAGGGCGAACGCGTTCTTGCGTCTCGGGTTCTTCCTCGGGTTGCCGATCCTGGCCCTGGCCGTGGCGCGGCTGGCGCCGGCGGCAACCGCGGGTGGGTCGCTGACGTCGGGAGGCGGCATAATGGGCGGCGTCGGCGGCCCTGCGGGCGGGTGGCCGGACTTCGTCGAGGGCGTTCTGCTCCTGTGTTACCCCTTCCTCTGCATGTGGATCCTCGGCCTGGTCGGGACGCTGGTGCGCACGCGCGAGGAGCAGCGCGCGCGCGACATGGAGGAGCTGTCACGGCGCGCGACGCACGACGGTCTGACCGGGATGCTCAATCACGCGCAGATCCTGGAGCGGCTTTCGGGGGAGTTGGAGCGGGCGCGGCGCGAGGAGTACCCGGTCGCCTGCCTGATGATCGACCTCGACAACCTGAAACCGATCAACGACTCGCTCGGGCACCTCGCCGGCGATCGGGCGCTGACGGAGATCGCGGCAGTGATTCGCCGCGAGTGCCGGAGCTACGATGCGACCGGGCGCTACGGCGGGGACGAGTTCCTGGCGGTCCTGCCGCGGTGCGACACGGTCTGCGGGTTGAAGCTCGCCGAGCGCATCCGGCGCGCGGTAGGGGACCGGTCGATCCAACTCGCCAGCGGCGGGAAGGCGATCCGCACGACGGTGTCGATCGGCGTGGCCTCCTTCCCGGAAGACGGGCTGGTGCGCGCGGCGCTGGTCGCGGTGGCGGACGAGGGGCTGTACCTGGCGAAGCGCAGCGGCCGCACCCGGGTGGCGGCGACGGGGGTGGGGGTCGGGGCGCCCGCCGGCGTGGCCGCCGGCGTCGGCGGGACGGCGGGGGAGGTGAACGTCCACGTCGCGTCGCCGCCGGAGGTGGCGACCGTGGCGGCGGGGGAGCGGCCGCGCGCGTTGGTGCGCGCGCCGTTGCGGCCGACGCCGATCCTGGCGGGCGCCGGCGCGGGCTT
>JACRIP010000550.1 GCA_016220045.1 Planctomycetota bacterium | reverse complement strand
GCGGACGCGCTGGGCGCTGCGGCGGGGGAGGGGGACGATGCGGATGCGGTCGCACTGGGCGCTGCGGCGGGGGAGGGGGACGGTGCGGATGCGGACGCAATGGGCGCTGCGGCGGGGGAGGGGGACGCTGCGGGCGCGGACGCAGTGGGCGCTGCGGCGGGGGACGATGCGGCGGCGGCGCGCTGCTTCTCCCAGTGCATCACCGCGATGTCGAGGTCCTTCGCCGCGCGGTCGAGCAGCCCGGCCTCCAGGTAGAGCCCGCCACGCAGTCCGTAGGCGGCCGCGGAGCCGGGGTCGAGGACCAGCGCCTTGCCGAGCTCCGAGATGGCGTTCGAGCGTTGGCGCAGGTCGATCCAGGCGCGCGCGCGGCCGATGTGGAGCGCGGCGCGGCGCCAGCGCAACCGCAACAGCTCATCATACAGGCTCAGGGCTTTCCCGGGGTCCTGGAAGGCGCTGCGATAGAGGTCGGCGAGGAGCAGACGCGCTTCGTAGGCGGGCGGCACGCGATCGATCGCCGCCTCCAGGTCGTCGCGCGCGCAGAGCGGTTGACCCGCGGCGAGGTGCGCCTGCGCGCGAAGCAGATGGCCGGCGAGGGGGGTGGCGGGAGCACTGGGTGGCGCGGACAAACCCTCTCCCCGACCCTCCCCCGCTGCGGCGAGGGAGGGGGACAGTGCGGGTGCGGACGCACTGGGTGGCGCGGCGGGGGAGGGGGACAGTGCGGGTGCGGACGTACTGGGTGGCGCGGCGGGGGAGGGGGACGCTGCGAGGGCGGACGCAAGCTCCGCACGCCGCGCCGCCAGGCCGGGCGCCATCACCGGTTCGAGTTCGGCGGCGCACGCCAGGTCGGCGGCCGCGCCCGCCCGGTCCCCCGCCGCCGCCCGCAGCTCCGCCCGGCACACGTACGCGGGCGCCAGCGCCGGATCCCCGGACAGCGCGGTCGCGACCCAACGCGCCGCCGCCCGCTCCTCCCCCAGCCGCCGCAACGCCTCGGCGCGCACCGCCGCCGCCCAGGGCAATACCGGATAGGCAGAGCGCCCGCCCTCCAGCGCCGCAAGCGCCTCGGCCGCCCGCCCCGACCCCGCCAACGCCAGCGCACGTGCCGTGCGCGCGCGGCCGTCGTCCGCATCCTCCGCCAGCACCGCCGCCGCCGTCGCCGCCGCCTCCTCCAGCCGCCCCGCCCGCGCCTCCCGCACCTCCGCCGCCGGCGACCCGTGCCGCTCGCGCGCACGCACCGCCTTCGTGAAATAGGTCACCGCCGCCGGCCAGTTCCCGCGCTCCCCCAACAGCCGCCCCAGCTCGACCGGCGCCCGCAGATTCGTCGGCACCCAGCGCACCACCGAGGCGAGCAGCATTTCCGCCACCTCCAGCCGCCCCTGCTCGCGCGCGGCCGCCGCGGTCGCGATGACCACGTCCTCGGAGGGCAGATCGCGCATTTTCGAAACTACGGTAAGATCCTGAAGGAACCCGGCCTGGTCGCCGAGATGCAGGCGGACCAGCGAGCGCCAGATGTGCTCCGTGCCGGAGCCGGAGCCATCGGCCAACAGCTCGTTCCAGGCTTCGCGCGCCTCGCGATAGCGGCCCGCGCGGAAGAGCAGATCGGCGCGCTCCACCCGCCGCGCGCGGTCGGCGGGCGCACGGCGGACGACTTCGTCGAGATCGGCCAGCGCCGCATGGTAGTCGCCGCGCTCGCGGTGCAGGCGGGCGCGGGCGAGGCGCGGCGCCGCATCGTCGGGGCGGGCGGCGACCACGCGGCCGAGGTCGCCGAGGGCCGCGTCCACGTCCCCGGTGGCGGCGCGCAGGTCGGCGCGCAAGAGCCGGCCCTCCACGTTCTGCGGCGTGAGTTCGAGCAGATGGTTCGCGTCCGACAGGGCGGCGGCGCGATCGCCGGCGGCGAGCTGGATGCGCGCGCGCAACAGGTAGGGGTCGGCGGCCTCGGGGCGCAACCGGATGGCCGCATCGACGGCGCGCAAGGCGAGCGCGTGCTCGCCGGCGGCGAGCCGGATGCGCGCCGCGGCGAGGACCGGCTCGGGGTTCTGCGGATTGCGCGTCGCGGCCTGATCGAGCAGCGCGAGGGCCTCCGCGGGCTTGCCCTCCTCGTCGCGCAGGAGCGCGAGGCCGAGCAGGCCGGTCTCGTGCTCCGCATCGACCTCGGCCAGGCGCGCGAAGTCGCGGGCGGCGTCGGCGCGGCGGCCGAGATGATCGCGCAGCAGACGGGCGCGCAGGTACAGGGCCGCGGGGGGCTCGCGCCCGGCGACGACGGCGCGATCGCAGTCGGCGCAGGCGTCGGCGAAACGCCCGAGGTCGGCGGCGGCGCGCGCGCGGCCGAGCAGGGCCTCGACCGAGGTCGGCTCGGAAGCAAGGGCTTCACCGTAGAGCGCGATCGCCTCCTCGCCGTGGGCGAGGCGGGCGCGGGCGAGGCGGCGCGCGGTCTCTTCGCGGACGGCGCGGCGCGCGGCCTCCAGGGCCTCGGCCTGCTCGCGGCGCGTCTGCTCCAGGGCGGCGCGCGTCGCCGCCTGCCCGGCCCAGGCGAGCGCGGCGGCGAGCGTGAGCACCCCCGCGACCACGGTGGCGCTCGTGCGCGGATGGCGGCGCACCCGGCGCACGAACAGGGTGGAGAAGCCGGGCGGGACCGCGCGCACCGGTTCGCCGGCGAGAAAGCGGCCGAGCTCGGCGGCCAGCTCGTCGGCGGAAGGGTAGCGCAGGGCGGGCTCCTTCTCCATCGCCTTGCGACAGACGGTTTCGAGGTCGGGCGGAACGCGCGGATCGAGCTCGCGGGGCCGGGGCGGGTCTACGTTAATCACCTGATACAGGATGGAGGGGACGGTGGCGCCCTCGAAGGGGGGGCGGCGGGTGAGAAGGTTGTAGAGGACGGCGCCGAGGGCGTAGATATCGGTCGCGGCCGCGGAGGCGTCGGCGGCGCCGTTCGCCTGTTCCGGCGACATGAAGGCGGGCGTGCCCATCACCGCGCCGGTCTGGGTCAGGCGGGTGCGCGAGCCCATTTCGCGCGCGAGTCCGTAATCGGTGAGGTAGGCGTTGCCGTCGCGGTCGAGCAGGATGTTCTCCGGCTTGATGTCGCGGTGGACGATGCCCTGGCGATGGGCGTAGGCGACGGCTTCGACCGCCTGGCGGAGGAGGGCGGCGGCGCGGGACCAGGTGTCGGGCGCGGCGGGATCGACGGCGGCGATCCAGGCCTTGAGCGTGGGGCCGTCGACGTAGTCCATGACCAGGCTCGGGCAGCCCTGCCAGAGGCCGACGTCGTGGAGCTGGACGATGTGGGGATGGCGCAGGCGGGCGCAGGCGAGCGCCTCCTTGTGGAAGCGCGCGAGGTCGGAAGGCTCGATCGCGCGGTCGAGGAGCAGCGACTTGAGCGCGACCGAACGGGCGAGATCGCGGTCCCAGGCCTTGTAGACGACGCCCATGCCGCCGCGTCCGAGCTCGGATTGGAGGCGATAGCGGGCGGGGTCGAGCGGCTTGAGCTCGGTGAGGGAGTCGGCGCCGGAGGAGCGGTCGAGAGCGGGTGCGGGCGCGGAGGGTAGCGCGGACGTACCCTCTCCCCGGCCCTCCCCCGCTGCTGCGGGGGAGGGGGACGGTGCGGGGGCGAGCGAGAGTTCCCAGGCGGCGGCGAGGCGGTCGCGCGGGAGGAGGTCGAGCCGCAGGAGCAGCGCGAGGGTGTCGCGCGGGTCCGCGGCGCGCTGGGCTTCCGCGATCGCGCGGGCGCGGGCGCTGAGCAGCCCGCGCGCGTCCAGCCAGGCCAGCAGGCAGGCGACGAGGGATACGGGGATACCCGGAGGCGCGGTCGCGAGGAGCTCGTCGGCGACGGCGACGAGGCGCTGGACCGTGGCGGGCGGGATACGTGCCAGGCGGGCGGCGAGCGGCGGCGGGGCGCCCTGGGGCGCGCGCACCGCGCTCAACTCGACGTCGGCGGCCGCGTCGTGGCCGGGGGGCAGGCCGTCGAGCGTGACCTCGAGGTGCGAACGGTTCGCGTCCGCGCGCGGCGTTGCGAGCAGCGGCCAGGCGTCGAGCAGAAACGTCAGGACATCGTCGCGGGTCATCCGGGGCCTTTCGCTGCGGGGGGCGGTGGCGACCCGTCCGCAGGTGAACTCCTGGGAATCGCGGATTGCGGATTTCGCATTGCGGATTGGCTACTGGACTCGCCGACTTCCGTCAATCCGCAATCCGAAATCCGCATTCCGCAATCAACCAACTGAGACCAGTGTACCGCGGGCGCGCCGCGCGTTCCAGTCGTAAAGCCGGCCTTGCATCGAGAGTTTCGAATCCTGGAGACGCGCGGGTGCGCCCCGCCCGGCGCGTGCGCCGAAACCCCGCGCGGTTTCCTGCCGGATCGTCAACTCATGATCCAGTCGCAGTTTGCGCGTTTCTAATTTTTCCTTGCGCGGGTGCGCGCGGTGGCCTGACCCTTGCGAAGAGAGATGCGTGACGCACCGGTGTGCGTGGGCCGCCCGACGAAAAAGGATGACGCAGATGGACCGATTCCGCCGCTTCAGTCTCGCGGGTACGATCGCCCTGGCGCTGGGCGTGCTGGTGGTGGCGCAGGCGCTGCGGCAGAGCGGCGAGACGGCGCCGGCGGGAACGGCGAGTGGGCGCGAGCTTGCGGCGACGGCGGGCCGGGCGCGGCGGACGACCGGCGCGGGCGCCGGCACCGTGGTGCGCGTGGGCGCGAGCGCGGCGACCCCCGGGGCCGCAGCGGACGGGGCGGAGGCCGGGCACGAGGCGGGCTGCGGCAAGCATGCGGGCGGCGAGTTGCGCGTGGTCGAGCTCGAAGGCAGCGCGGCGCTCACCGTCGGCGCCGGAATGGACGCGCCGACCACGGCGGCCGGTTTCATCGAACTGCTGCGCGACCTCGGCCGCCGGGATCGGGAAGATGCCGTAGATCCGGAAACGGTCGACGCCGTGCTCGAGGACATCGCGCGGCTCCTGACGCAGGACCCGGCGCCGCGGGCGGCGGCGCTGGCGGCCTTCGGCGTCGAGGAGGACGCGGGGGCGCTGGAGCTGATGGCGCTCGCCTTCGGGCGGGTCGGACTGCCGGACGTGCGCGCGGGGCTGGCGGAGATCGCGCGGCTGGACGGTGCGGTCGAGCGTCGCGGCTTCGCCCTGTCGGCCCTGGGCATGTACCAGGCGGCGGAGTGCGTGCCGGTCGCGCTGGCGGTGCTGCGCGGGCAGCCGCCGGCGGCGCTGGCGGAGCGCGCGATCGAGGCGTTGCCCGACCTGCCGCCGACCGGGCTGGCGGCGGAGGAGCGCGGCCAGGTGGTCCGGCAGTTGGCGAGCCTGACGCAGTCGGGCGCCGCGGAAGTGCGCGTGGCGGCGTACCGGGCGCTGGCCGACTGGGACCAGGGCGGCGCGACGCCGGCGCTGGTGGCCGGGCTGGCGGACCCGGAGCTGGTGGTGCGCGCGACGGCGGCCTACGGGCTTGCCCTGAGCGCCGAAAAAGACGGCGCGGCGCGCGGCGCGCTGCTGCGGCTGCTCGCGGACCCGCGCGAGCACGTCGAGGTCCGGGGCACGGCCGCGGACGGGCTGCGCAACTGGGGCGGCGCGGACCCCGAGGTGCGGCGCGCGGTGATCGCGTTCTACGACGCGGAGGCGCGCGCGGCGGCCGGGGAGCCGGGCGGCGCGGCGCCGGCGGAGGCGGGGGCGAAATAGCTTTTGGGCGAATCGGCCCGCGCGCGACGGCGGCGGGACCTGGTGGTTGGCTGCAGAGAGGCACGGAACGACGGTAAGGAGTCAGACCATGTGGAACCGGCTGTGTGGATTCGCGGTGGCTGCCGCGTTGGTCGGCGGGGTCGGGGCCGCGCCGGCGATCGGGCATACGGTGAACGCGAGCGGGCTGAACGTGCGCACCGGACCGGGGCTGGGGTACTCGGTGATCCGCGTGCTCGCGCGCGGGACCGAGGTGAATACCGTAACGACCTCCGGCGCCTGGACGAAGATCGACCGGCCGGCGACCGGCTGGGTGTATTCGGCGTACCTGACGAACACGTCGCACGGCGGCGGCGGGGGTGGCGGCGGCGGCGGCGGCGGGACGTCGTCGGCGGGGTTCATCAATCTGCCGGCTTCGGGGAGCGGCTGGTACTCGTACACGGCGTCCTATCGGCGCTGGGGCACGCCGCGCATGGTGCACGGCCTGCAGACGCTGGGACGGCGCTGGACCGACGGCTACCCGGGCGTGCGCGGCAAGACGCTGCGCTACGGCGACATCAGCCTGGAGCGCGGCGGCTACTTCTCGCCGCACGTCTCGCACCAGTTGGGCGTGGACGTGGACATGAGCCCGATCACGACCAGCGGCAACGCGGGCGTGACCTACGTGGGCGCGTCGAGCTACAGCACGGCCTACAACATCAAGTTCGCGCGCCTGCAGCGCGACGTCTGGAGCGTGCGCCTGATGCTGCACAACAACAGCGCGGTGCCGGGGACGACCTACTGGTCCGGCCACGCCAACCACTTCCACACGCGGATCTGGTAGGCGGTAGAACGCGCGTTGGATGAATCGAACCTGGGGCCGGGGGTTGCCGAGGCAGCCTCCGGCCCAGCTTTTTTGGGGAGCGCCAGACAGGTCGGCGGGGCCGAGCCGGGGCGGACACAGGGGTCCGCCCCTACGCCAGGCTGGGGTTCTTGGTGAGGGCGGGCGCCCCTGTCCGCGCCGGGGTGGCTATTCCGACTCGACCCGAAACTCCACCTTCACCCGGTCACTGTCGCTCCTGGCCCTACTCGGAAAACCCGAGGCGGCCGAAGGGGGTCTTGATCGCCGGGGGCCAGAGGTCGAAGCCGAGGGTGAGGGCGAGCGGGTGGATTTCGATGCCCTCGGCGAGGCCCGCCTTGAGGCCGATGATCGGGGTTTCGAACTGCAGGCCGGTGCGCGTGGTCGAGACCGCGGCGCCGGCCCAGCCGAGCCAGTCCTTGCCGATCGCTTGCGGGGGCAGATCGGCGGCGGCGCCGGACTCGCGCAGCACCCACGCGACGAACGTGTTGCAGTTCGGGCCGGGCCAGGCAATGTAGCGATGACGCTCCGGGTAGGTCTCCGCGCGTTCGAGGACGGCGCGCAGGCGCTGGGCCGCCGCGCCGCGCCATTCGCGGGCGAGACGGAAGGGGCCGCCGCCGACGCCGCGATCGATGCCGTAGAGGTCGCGGTGGACGTGGTCCCAGCTCGTGCCGCCCGCGTTCTTGTCCTGCCAGACCTCCCAACGCCGCCAGCGGCCCTCGGCCGGGTCCCAGGCGGCGAACCAGGAATGATAGGCGACGTAGCGCAGCGCGCGCGGGAGCGGGGCGAACCGGAGCTGCACCACGGGAGCGTCCGGGCGGGAGGCCGCGGTCGCGGGGGCGGCGGCGGCCGTGGCGGCGGCGGCGGAATCCGGCGATTGCCGCAGCGTGCCGCAGCCTTCGCCCGCCAGGCACAGGCCGAGGAAGGCGAGGGCGGCGAGACGCCGGGCGCGCGCGGAGAACAGGGCGGCGACGGCGGCGCGCGCGTTACGGGCGGGCGGGCGCATTGCGGCCAAAGGCGATGTCGGCGCGGCGGGGGCCGCTGGCGTCGACGAAGCGCTCGAAGAGGGCGAGGAGCGCGCGGGCGACGGTGTCGTTGCCTTCGAGGAGAGCAAGGGCATGGGCGATGGCCTCGATGGTGGAGAGGTCCTGGGGCCGGCGCGGTTGGCGCAGCCGGCGGGCGGCCGGGGGCGCGACCGCGGGGTCGAGCGACAGGCGGGGCATGCGGGCGAGGGCGGGCACGCGGCCGAGCATCTTGCGCGCCTGGGGCCAGGTGGCATCGAGAATGACGAGACGGGGCGGCGGCTCGGCGCCGGGGGGCGGCAGCGGAGCGGGCGGGCCATCGGGGAACAACAGTATTCCAGGTGAATCCCCGAGGGATGGGGCGATCGGCGGGCCGTCCGGCGCGCCGTAGTCGAGCACCTCGCAATTGGGCAGCGCGAGGGCGGCGAGGCGGCCGGAGTTGGAGGGGCGCTTGACCTCCTTGAAATGGCGCAGGATGACGACGCGCGTGCGGGTGGGGAGGGTCGGCAGCGCGGCGCACAGGCAGGCGTCGCGCTTGAGCAGACACCCGGGGCAGCGGTCGGGGGGAACCGCCCAGGCGGGGGTCAGCGCGCGGGCGCGCGGCGACAGCCCGGGTGGCAGGTGGGCGGGAGCGGAGGAAGGAGCTTCCATGGTCACGCGGCGGGCGCCTCACAGGGTCGGGGTGGCGCGGGCATTGTAGCGGGCGCCGCCGCGCAGGGCAATGATTGCGCGGGCCGCAGCCAAGGGGTAAAATCCGGGCCCGCCGCGAATCCCTCTCGGAGCCGCCCGCATGTCCTCGACCTTCGGCCATACGCTCGCCGCGTTCGCCGCCTACGAGGCCGTGCGCGGCGAGGAAACCGCCCGCCGCTGGCCCTGGGTCTTCGTGGCCGTCGCCAATCTCCCCGACCTCGATGTCCCGCTCGCGGCCCTCCTGGGCGGCGAGTGGGTCGCCCGCCTCTCCCTCGGCGGCGAAAGCGACGGCCACCACGGCTTCACGCACACGCTTTTTTTTGCGCTCGTCGCCGCGACGGCCGCCTTCCTCCTGGCCCGGCGCGGGCTGCCGCGGCCGCCGCGCGCGCGCGTGGCGGTCGCGCTCGCGCTGACCGCCCTCCTGCATCCCGTCCTCGATTGGGGCGTCGGCCGCGGCGTCGGCATCCGCTTCTTCTGGCCGCTCGCCGATCACCGCTACTTCTGCGCGTGGCCCTTCGTGCCGACCGCCTACTACGGCCATTCGCTCGGGGAGTTCGTGCGCGCCCAGTTCGGCGGCGCCGCGCTGGCCGGGTTCGCGCTCGAAGCCGTCATCTTTGGACCGTGGTGGTGCGCGGCGCGGCGGCGGAGCGCGCCGGCGGTCGCGCTCGCCGCGCTCGTCAGTGCCGCGGGCCTGCTCGCCGCCCACGCGCAGGCGCTGTGGGTGGAGAACTGACGATGGCGCCCCCGGTCTTCATCGCCTGCCAGGCGCGCACGGGCACGGCCGCGCTCAACGTCGTCAGCGCCGCGCTCGACGCCGACCCGCGTACGGCCGGCGCCGAAGTACGGTTTGCACCCGATCCCGCAGGCGTCGCGCGCGAGATCCGCGCGGCCCGGGAGCGGGGCGCGCCGGCGCTCGTCGGCTGGTCCTTCTACTCGACCGATTTCGCCGCCGCCGCGGCCGACCTCGCGCGCGTGCGGCAGCTCGCCCCCGGACCGGGCGTGCTGCACGTGGCGGGCGGAGTGCACGCCTCCGCCGAACCGCGCGCGACGCTCGCCGCCGGCTTCGAACTCGTGGCCGTCGGCGAGGGGGAGCGGACGATCATCGGGCTGTTCGACGCGCTGGCGCGCGGCGCCGACCCGCGCGGCGTGCCGGGGACCGCGCATCTGGACGCGAACGGCGCGCTCACCTCCGCGGGTCCGGCCGCGCGCCGGCCGCTCGACGAATTCCCCGCCTGCAACCTGCGCTACGGCAAATGGAACGCCCTCGAAATCACGCGTGGCTGCGTGTATGCGTGCGGGTTCTGCCAGACGCCCTTCATGTTCCAGGCGCGCTTCCGCCACCGCAGCGTGGCCAACGTGCGCATGCACGTCGCCGCCATGGCGCGCGAGCGCGTGTTGTACGTGCGCTTCGTGACCCCGACCGCGCTCTCCTACGGCGCCGAGGACGAGGGCGTGAATCTCCCCGCCGTCGAGGAGCTGCTGGCGGCGGTAAAGGAGGCGATCGGGCCGGGCGGCAAGGTGTACTTCGGGACGTTCCCGTCCGAGGTGCGGCCGGAGCACGTGACGCCGGAGGCGCTGGCGATCCTTGCGCGCTACGTGGAAAACCGTACGCTGGTGATCGGCGGGCAATCGGGGTCCGACCGGATGCTGACGGCGCTCAAGCGCGGGCACGGGGTGGCGGAGGTGGAACGGGCGGTGGCGACGGCGCGTGCGGCGGGCTTTGCGCCGGACGTGGACCTGATCTTCGGGCTGCCGGGCGAAATGCGCGCGGATCGCGAACAGACGGTGGCGCTGGCGGAACGGCTGGTGGCGCAGGGGGCGCGCATTCATAGCCACTCGTTCATGCCGTTGCCCGGAACGCCGCTCGCGGCGGCGCGGCCGACCGAGGTGGAGCCGGAGATCGGACTGGCGCTGGCGCGGCTGGAATCGCGGCACGCGATGTACGGGCAGTGGCGACGCCAGGCGGCGGCGGCGAGCGCGTTGGCGGCGCGGCGCGCGGGGGGTGAGTGAGCGGGTGCGGGAGGCGAGGGTGGTTCGGACCTGCCCTCTCCCCGACCCTCCCCCGCTGCGGCGGGGGAGGGGGACCGTGCGGGTGCGGGAGGGGTGGGTGGTGCGACGGTGCCCGCCCGCCCCCGCTCCCCCTTCGCGCGGCACGCTGCCGGCGACCGCCGCGGCGGGGGAGGGGGACGGTTCGCCGCCTTCTAGTTGAAGCCGCGCGTGTTCATCGCCCAGGCGGTGTGGAAGTTGAGCTTGCCGCGCTGGTAGCCCAGGGCGTCGAGCCGCTTGAGGAAGTCCGGCATGTGGCCGGCGCCGTAGAAGATCGCGATGGTCTTGGGCTTGCCGGCCTTCTCCGCCGCGGCGAGATCCTTGGCGAGCGCCTTCACCAGGTACTCGTTGCGCCCGGTGATCAGGGTCTCCGCCATGCGGCGCATGGCCCCCTCCAGGCGCTCCAGGGCCTGCTCGACGTTCTGGAGGAGCTTGCCGCCGGTGCGCTCGCTCAACTCCGCGACCGCCTGACGAAGCTGGCCGACCAGCTCGGCGATCTGGCGAAAGCCGGCCTCGGGATCGCTTGCGTCCTGGGCCAGCGCTTTGGCATAGTTGTGCTTGAACGCGTCCTGCATGCGCCGCAGGTCCACCAGGCCGGAAAGCTGATCGCGCAGGTCGGCGAGACGCGCGAGCGCTTCGTTCGCCTGGGCCACGGCCTCCGGCGGCATCGGCTGGCGCGCCGGGGCTTCGCCCGGGACGTCGGTCATCATGTCCACCTGGCGCCAGTTCTTGCGATGGTAGTCGATCTCGGCGACCTGGGCCTTCAAACCCATCAGGCCGGAGATCCCGGTCCACATGATCTCCGTGCTGTCGTCGACGCTGCCCTCGGGCGCGCTGCCGAAGCGCACGCCTTCGTAGAGGACGAGATCGGTGGCGTCGAGCAGCTTCTGGATCTTCTTGTAGTACGCGGCGTCGGCGATGTGGATCACGCCGACCAGGCGGATCGTGACCGGAGAGCCGTCCTTGCGACACTCGGAGACCGCGACCTGAAGATCGCCGGCGATTCCGGTATCTCCCTGATCGTAGCCGTCGTAGCGCATCCAGCCGCCCATGCCCTTCTTCCAGGCCGGCTTGGTGCCCGGGGACTCGACTTCGTGACGGTACTGGACGGAACAGGCCGAGGTGGCGGCCACGAGGGCAAGACCGGCGAGGAGCCGGAGCGCCCGGCGCGCGCGCAACATAGGAGCCTCCCTTCGAGGGGTAGAAACGGGACGATTCCGCAACGGGGCGACATTGTAAGGGCAGGGCGGGAGGAGGGCCACGAAAAAACCGTTGGGAGTGCCGGCGCGTGGTGAGTCTGAAGGGACGGGCCTGGTGGCCCGGGTTGCCGGGCACGGGGCTCGTCGTGGCGGCCGAACTGGACGACGCCGGGCTGCGGCTCGCGACCACGCCGCCGGTCGCGGTTGCCCTCGAGGCCCTGGCGGTCGAGCCGTCAGGGTTTGACCGGAGCGAGCTGCGCCTCGAATGGGAGACCGAGGGGGGGCGCGCGGCGCTCGTCGTGACCGAGCGGGGGACGCTGGTCGAGCTGCTGCGCGCGGCCCCGGCGGCACTCGCGCCCCGGCTGGAGCGCTGGCAGGCGCGCACGCTGGCGCGGGGGCGGACGCTCCGCCTCGTCGTGGCGATCGCGCTCGGGCTGGCCCTCACCGCGTGCGTCTCGCTGACCTACCTGATCCTGGGTTGGCTGTAGAAGGGCGGGTGCGGGAGGCGTGGGTGGTTCGGACCTGCCCTCTCCCCGACCCTCCCCCGCTGCGGCGGGGGAGGGGGACGGTGCGGGTGCGGGAGGGGTGGGTGGTGCGCGCATACCCCCACCCCAGCCCTCCCCCGCTCCCCCTTCGCGCTGCGGGCGACAGGTGCGGCGGGGGAGGGGGAGGGTGCGGGAGGGGTGGGTGGTTCGGACCTGCCCTCTCCCCTGCCCTCCCCCGCTGCGGCGGGGGAGGGGGAAGAAGCGGGTGCGGATGGGGCGTGACTCAGGCGCGCGGGTCGATGAGGACTTTGAGCGTTCCGGCGCGGCCGGCGAGCTCGATGCCGGCGAGCGCATCGCGCAGCGGGAGACGCGCGGATATCAGCGGACGCGGGTCCACGGCGCCGCGCGCGAGGGCGTCAACCGCCGTCGCAAACGGCCCGCAGCGCGAGCCGACCACCCGGATCTCGTTGATCACGATCGGCGCAAGATCGAGCGGCGGCGCCCCCGCGTAGGTGCTCTTGAGGACCAGCGTGCCGCGCGGCCGGACCAGCGCCAGCGCCCGCGCGAGCCCGGCCGGGGAGCCGGTGGCCTCGACCACCACGTCGAAGCCGCTCTCCTTCACCTCGGCCTCGTGGGCGACGCGCAGCCCGCGGGCGGCGAGCAACGCCAGCTTCTCGGGATGATGCCCTATAGCCAAGGTGTTCGCCGCATGACCGCGCGCGGCCAGCGCAAAGCCCGAGAGCAGGCCGAGCTTGCCGTCGCCGAGCAGCGCGATCCGGTCGTTCGCGCCGATCTCAAACTGCTCGAACGGCCGGAACGCGGCGGCCAGGGGTTCGACGAAGACCGCGGCGTCGTCCGGGACGTGCGCCGGGATGGCGTGCAAATTCTCGACCGGCGCGGTGAGACGTTCGGCCAGCGTCCCGTCCCGGCCGAGGATGCCGAGAACGGTGCGGTGCGGGCAGTGGTTGCGTTCGCCGCGGCGGCAGGCGGGGCAGACCAGGCAGGCGCAGTTGATCTCGACCGCCACGCGCGCGCCCGGACCGGTCGCGCGCGGCGGTTCCGCCGCGCCCGCGCGGGGCGGGCCCAGCACCTCGACCTCCGCCACCACCTCGTGGCCGAGCACGCCGGCGAAATTCATGTAGCCGCGCGCCAGCTCGAGGTCGGTATTGCAAATCCCCGCCAGCCGGACGCGCAGCAGGGCCTCGCCCGGGCCCGGGCGCGGATCGGGTCGTTCCAGGACGCGCAGGGCGCCCTGCTCATGGTGCAGTGCCAGCACGCAGGCCATCCCTCCAACTCGGGCTCGCGCCCGAAACCCCAGGAGCAACCGACGGCTCGCTGCCGAGGAGTTACGGTTCTGCGGGCAGGCGGCGGGCTT
>JACRIP010000565.1 GCA_016220045.1 Planctomycetota bacterium | reverse complement strand
TCCAAACTCCCAAACCCAATGGTGCGCCAGGTCAGCAATGTGGAATCCCCGAGAGATGTGGAACGCCCTCAAGAAATCGATCGACTATTGTACGTTCTGCCCGAAGCTCTCGCGCTTCGTGTGCCCGGTCGCGCTCGCGACGCGGAGCGAGGCGACCACGCCCACGAGCTTGATGACGATGCTGCACCTGCTGCGGGCGGGGACGATCGAGTACACGGCGGAGGCGGCCGCGAACGCGTACGAGTGCACCGGCTGCCGCGCCTGCACGGCGATGTGCGAGCATTCGATCGACGTGCCGACGGTGCTGGAGGCGGCACGCGCGGAGTCCGTGCGGCGCGGCGTGGCGCCCGACGCGGTCGGCGAGCGGGATGCGAAGATGCGCTCCTGTGGCAATCCGTTCGGCGTCGATCTCGGCGCGGTGGCGGCGGGCGTGGTGCCGGAGCGGCTGCGGAATCGCCGGGCGGCGGTCGGGCTGTATTTCAGTTGCTCGACGCTGCGGCACTCGCCGGATACGGCACGGGCGACGATCAAGGTGTTCGAAGCGCTGGGCGTGGACTTCGGAGTCTACTTCCCGGAGCGCTGGTGCTGCGGCTATCCGTCGTTGACCCTGGGATGTCTGGAGACCTTTGACGGGCTGGCGCGCGCGCACCGGACCGGGCTGGCGGCGTGGCCGCGCGTGGTCGGCGATTCGCCGGCCTGCGTGAGCACGGTCGCGGAGCGGTACGGCGAGCGCAAAGCCGGGCTGCCCGCGGAGACCCGGGTCGAGCACGTGGTGACCTTTCTGGAGCCGCTCCTGGCGGCGGGCAAACTGAAGCCGGCGCGCATGCTGGGGCGGCGGGTCGCCTATCATGACCCGTGCTACCTGGCGCGGCGGCTGGGCGAAATCGACGGGCCGCGACGCGCGCTGGCGGCGGCGACGGGCGCGCCGCCGTTGGAATTCCGCTGGAACCGGCGCGATGCGCAGTGCTGCGGCGCGGGCGGCGGGCTGCCGGTCACGGACCGGGGGGCGGCGCTCGAGATCGCGCGCCTGCGCGTCGAGGAATTCCGCGCCACGGGCGCCGACGAACTGGTGAGCGCCTGCCCTTCGTGCGTGCGCTGGCTGGGCAAGGCGGGCGCCCCGGCGCGCGACCTGATCACTCTTCTCGCGGAGGCGTTGTAGGGTATGCCCCGTACAAAAGCGATCGTCAACCCGAAGAGCGCGAACGGCGCGACCGGCTGGAAGTGGCGCGAGCTGGAGGCGATCATCAAGCGCGCGGTCGGCACGCTGGAGGTCGAGTTCACGACCGGTCCGGACATCGCGACGCTCCTGACGCGCAAGGCGGTGGAGGACGGCTACGAGCTGATCGTGGCGGTCGGCGGCGACGGGACGGTGCAGGAGGTGGTGAACGGGTTTTTCGAGCAGGGTCAGCCGTTGGAGACGCGTGCCGCGCTGGGCATCATCCCGATGGGGACGGGGAAGGACCTGGTGAAGACGCTCAAGATCCCGGCCGACCCGGTCGAGGCCGCCGGCGTCCTCCGCACCGGCAAGAACGTCACGATCGATATCGGGCATTACACCTGCAAGAGCCGGCGCAACGAGGACTACTCGAGGTATTTCGTGAACGTGGCGGACTTCGGGGTGGGGGGCGAGACGGTGGCGCGGGTGAACAGCACGACCAAGATGTTCGGGGGCAAGGTTTCTTTTTTTCTCGGTGCGGCGCGCTCGATCCTGGCCTACCAGAACAAGAAGGTGCGGATCTCGCTGGATGACGGACCGGCCTTCGAGCGCACGATCAGCCTGGTGGCGGTGGCGAACGGCCAGTATTTCGGCGGGGGGATGTGGATTGCGCCGCAGGCGAAGACGGACGACGGGAAGTTCGACGTGGTGATCGTGGACCAGATGACGCCGGTGGAGGCGTTCAAGCATTTCCAGCTGATCTACAAGGGCGAGCACGTGAACCTGGACAAGGTGGAGTACGTGAGCGGGAAGAAGGTGTTCGCGGAGCCGGCGACGCCGGGGGAGGAGGTGCTGATCGACGCGGACGGGGAGCAGCCGGGGATGCTGCCGGCGACGTTTGAGCTGGTGCCGAAGGCGATCCGGGTGCGCGTGTAGGGTGCGGTGGTCGGTGGTCGGTGGACGGTGGTCGGTGACAAGGGATCAGGGGCCAGGGACTAGGGGACGGGCGTGAAGGGCGAGTGGAGCGACTTGGTCCTGGCGGAGCAGGGGTGGAGGTCTCGCGCGAACCTCGTTCGTAGTTCCGCCTTCAGGCGGAACGAAGGGCCGCTGCGTCTGGCATGGCGCCGGCGATTCCGCCTGCAGAGGGTGTCGCAAGAGGCCGCTGCGGCCCGTGACGCAACGCTCTGGGGATCGGGGGCGCCCGGCGGGACGCCCGTGCTCGAGACCTCGCGGCGCAGGCGAGGACGCCTGCGCCACAAAGGTCTCGATCTCCTCGGGGATCGTCCGGGAGGTCTACCGTGGTTGTGGTGCAGGCGTCCTCGCCTGCACTCGTAGGGCCCGCCACGGCGGCTCTTGCGATGCCCTTTGCAGGCGGAACCACGAACGAGCTACGTGGCTACCGTGGGTGTTGCACAACTGCGACTCCGCTCGGGCTCGGGTCTACGCAGACGGGGAGACTCCATCGGTCCCACCACCTCGAACGACGCCCCCGCCGGCGGAGGCCGCAGCGTCACCTTGTACACTTGCCGCCGCCCGCGCCGTCCCCGGCCCGTCGACCACCAGGAACGGCGCCTCGGTCGGCCACTTCAGGTATTCCACCCGGGTGCCGTCGGTCGCGCTCCAGGCCGCGCGCTGGAAGTCCATCGTGTAGGGCGTCGCCAGGCAGCGCCGCTCGGGCGCGCGGGCGCGCGCAAACCCCGCCGCATCCAGGCGCGCGCCGACCGACTCCGGCGATTCCTGTTCGGATAGAGCAATCACCTGGCACGGCGCCGCGCGCGGCCTGCCCGCCTTCACCGCCTCCTCCAGCCGGGCCACGGCGCCCTTCTCCTCGGTGAACCCGAGACGGAAGACCTTGCCGCCGGGCAGGGCCAGGGCGAGCCAGGCATTCGGGATGAAGCGCGCCGGCGGCGTCTGCCCGGGCGGCGGCGAGTTATCTTGGACCTCGATGGCGACGAAGGCGGTGAGCGGGAGTTCCAGGTAGGAGACCGCGTCCGCGAGCGGGGTCGGAGCGAGCAGATGCAGCCGCAGCACACCCTCCGCTTCCAGGATGCGCGCGATCGGGCGGCCGTGCCAGAGCCGGCGCGCGAGATTGAGCGGACCGGCGAGGGCGAAGAGCAGGAGCGCGAACGGCGCCCAGCAGATCGTGTTCCAACCGGGGCCTGGAAGGACGCTCCACGCCAGGAGAGCAAGGGCGCCGAGCGCGAGGGCGAGGTGCAGGGCGAACCCGGCCACCGCGCGCGCGCCGTTGGTGCGGAGCAGCCACTCGCCCGGGCCTTCCAGCCAGAGCTCGGACCAGCCGGAGCGCCAGACGCGGCGCGGGAAGGGGCCGGGGGCAGGCGCCGCGGATTCGGCGGAGGGGGTCTCCGGCGTGGCCACAAGAGACTCCGAGCTGGCAGGCGGCGCGCGCAGGGCGGGGATGCCGAGCGCGCCACGACTCATCACGCGTACAGGCCGGCGCACACAGCCGACGGCGGGCCAGGGGCCAGGGGCCTGGGGCCAGGGACCAGGGACTTTGGACTTTGGACTTTGGACCTTGGACTTTGGACCTTGGACCTTGGACTCCGGACTCGGGACTCGGCCACCGCGCTACGGCTGGCGCTGTACCAGTTTGATGTAATCGGACAACCGCTGAACGAGCACGTGCAGTTCCGCGCCGTCCTCCAGGCACAGCGAGCGCCGCAGCGTGACGTCCTTGCCGTCGATCGTCAGCCAATCGCGCTCGCCGGGCAAGAGCGCGTTCAGCCAGTCCTCCGGCGTCACCTTCAAGAGCGGCACGTCCGCGATCCCCTTGGCGGCCAGCAGCCCGTGGAAGTTCTTCAGGTTGTACCCCATGTCCTCCAGGCCCGCCGGCCGCGGCACCGCGTCAGAGCCTGCGGCGAAGACCCGATACGAACGCGCCTCCTTCAGCGAAATGCGGATCTCGGTGTGGGTCTCGGAGCCGAAGTACCCGAGCAGGATCGCACGGATCTCGACCGGCCACGTGCGATACGCGCCGGCAATGCGCGGCATCGACAGGAAGAACCCCGGATAGTACTGGCAGTCGAGCTTTGCCGCGGCGCTCCCCCAGCCCTCCTTCAGGGTCGCGCGCACGCTCTCGCCGATCCCGTTGACGTACCAGAAGACCGCCCCGACCGCGAGGGCGAAAACCGCTCCCCACGCGATGTACTGTCCCACCGGCGCTGCGCTCCTTGATGCTTACGGACTATACCTGATGAGCAGATCCGGCCGCACGCTAGTCCTCGCTATCCGCCCCGCCCGCCTTGCCGCCGCCGCCCTGGAGCCCCAGGAGCGCGGCCAGCACGTCCTTGATCGACAGGATGCCCACCAGCTCCCCGTCCTCCACCACCGGCAGATGGCGGAAGTTCCCCTTCACCATCCGCTGCGCCACGCCCGCCACGTCGTCCCCGGTGCTCACCGTCACCAGCTTCGGCGTCATGTACGACTCGACCGTCTCGTTCTTCGGGTCCACGTGCTTCGCGACCACGCGTTTCAGGATGTCGCGCTCGGTCAGGATGCCCACCGGCCGGCCGGTCTTGAGCACGACCACGGCGCCGATGTTGTAGGTCGCCATCTTCTCGATCACGCGCAGCAGGTTGTCCTGCGGCTCGACCGTCACCACGCGCCGCGAAATGAACTCGCCCAGGCTCTTCGCTTTCATGCTCCACTCCTCACTGATGTCCACCGTAGCTGCTCCGCCGTACGTAGCAAGAATCCCCGAGAAGTGTCAAGCCTTTGCGCGCCGCAGAATGCGCCTCCGTCTCTGCGGGGCGGGAACGAAACCACAGAGACTCAGGTCGGGCGATGCCCGAAACCCAAGCGCAAGTCTGGCGGTGCGTCGATTGGGCGATTTGGCGATTGTGTGATTGGGCGATTACGGAGCTGACGCGGTAGCGTTATCCCGCCCTTGCGACTGCCGAAAAGCTTGCCGGAAAAACACGCTTTCGGACATTAGTAGCACAGAGGCACAGAGGCGACGACGGGAACGAGGTGGAGGCCGTTCCGCGACAGGGCGCGATAGCCGACATCGCGGCACGGTTCGCGGAACGGCCTCCTCCTGGTTCCCGTCGTCTCTGTGTCTCTGTGCCTCTGTGGTTCAGTCGTCGCTGAGGACTACCAGACATGCAACGCGTTTCGCCCCGCCCCGCGCCCGACTTTTCCTTGCATTGACCTGCCGATCATGGTTCATGGTCGGTGATTCCGCTCCCCCATCCGAAAGGCGCCGTGCATGAACCTGAAGAACCGCTCCTTCCTCTCCACCCAGGACTGGAGCCTCGACGAACTCAGCCACATCCTCGACCTCGCCGAAAAGATGAAACGCAGCGGCCACGGCCGCCCGCTCTCCGGTAAATCCCTGGCCATGCTCTTCTTCAACCCGTCGCTCCGCACCCGCTCCTCCTTCGAGCTCGGCATGTACCAGCTCGGCGGCCACGCCGTCTGCCTCGCCCCCGGCAAGGACGCCTGGCCCCTCGAGCCCCGCCCCGGCGTCGTCATGGACGGCGAGGCCGAAGAACACGTCCAGGAGGCCGCCGCCGTCCTCTCCCGCTTCTTCGACGCCATCTCCATCCGCTGCTTCCCCAAGTTTCAGGACTGGAGCGAGGACCGGCAGGACCGCATGATCCGCGCCTTCGCCCGCTGGGCCACCAAACCCATCATCAACATGGAGACCATCGTCCACCCCTGCCAGGAACTCGCCCTCATGCTCTCCATCAAGGAGAAGCTCGGCCTCCCGGCCCGCAAGAACTTCCTCCTCACCTGGACCTACCACCCCAAGGGCTTGAACACCGCCGTCGCCAACTCCGCCGCCCTCATCGCCAGCCGCTTCGGCATGAACGTCACCATCCTCCGCCCCAGCGCCGATTTCGACCTCGACCCCATGTTCATGGACCAGGTCAAGGACAACGTCAAGGCCTCCGGCGCACGCCTGACCGTCACCGATTCCATCGACGGCGCCTACACCGGCGCCGACTTCGTCTACGCCAAGTCCTGGGGCGCGATCAAGTACTTCGGCCGCTGGGAGGAAGAGAAGAAGATCCGCGAGCCGCTCAAGCACTTCATCGTCGACCAGAAGAAGATGGAGTTGACCAACGACGCCTACTTCAGCCACTGCCTCCCCATGCGCCGCAACGTCAAGGCCACCGACGAGGTCGCCGACTCGCCGCGCTCGCTGATCCACCACGAAGCCGAAAACCGCATCCACGTCCAGAAGGCCCTCCTCGCGGAGATCCTCGGATGAGCGTCGCCCGTCCTGCGGCCCCCGCCCCGGCCGCGCCCCGCCCGAAGGTCGTCCTCGCCTTCAGCGGCGGGCTCGACACCTCCTTCTGCGTCCCCTGGCTGACCGAACGCGGCTACGAGGTGATTACCGTATTCGTGGACACCGGCGGCACGACCCCCGACCGCGTCGCCGCCATCGCCGAGCGCGCCCGCGCCCTCGGCGCCGCCCGCCACCACTCGGTTTCCGGCGAAGCCGAGATCTTCGACAAGTTCATCTCCTGGCTCATCAAGGGCGGCGCCTTCTACCAGGACCAGTACCCGCTCCTCTGCTCCGACCGCTACCTGATCGTCGAGAAATCGGTCGAGGTCGCGCGCCGCGAGGGCGCCACGATCATCGCCCACGGCTGTACCGCCATGGGCAACGACCAGGCGCGCTTCGACATCTCGGTCCGCGCCCTCGGCGACTTCGAGATCCTCGCCCCCATCCGCGACTACCACGCGGAGGTCAAGACCGACCTGCGCGCGCGCGAGATCGAATTCCTGGAAGCGCGCGGCTTCGAGGTCGCCAAGGCCCACCGCACCTACAGCATCAACCAGAACGTCTGCGGCGTCACGATCTCCGGCTCCGAGATCGACCAGCTCCGCGAGCCCGCCGAGAGCGCCTTCGTGCTCACCGCCCCGCTCGACCAGACGCCCGACGCGCCGCAGTACGTGCGCGTGGACTTCGAGCGCGGCCTGCCGGTCGCCGTCGACGGCCGCCGCGCCCACGGCATCGAGCTGCTCAAGGGGCTGAACGAGACCGGCGGCCGGCACGGCATCGGGCGTTACCTGTATACCGGCGATTGCGTGGTCGGGATCAAGGGGCGCATCGCCTTCGAGTGCCCCGGCATCACCGCCCTCGCCGCCGCCCACAAGGCGCTCGAAGAGGCCGTGCTCTCGCGCGAGGAGAACCAGTTCAAGGCGGTCGCCGCCGCCAAATGGACCACGCTCATCTTCAGCGGGCTCTACTTCGACCCGCTGCGCGAGGACCTGGAGGCTTTCCTGGAGAGCACCCAGCGCTTCGTGAGCGGCCACGTGGTGCTCAAGCTTTGGAAGGGCCGGTGCATGGCGGTCGAGTACGCTTCGCCGCACCTGCTCAAGGACCCGCACGCGGTCTACGCGCAGTCGGCCTCCTGGTCGCCGGCCGAGGGCGCGGCCTTCGTCAAACTCTTCGGCATGTCCACCACCCTCGCCGGACGGCGCAGCG
>JACRIP010000564.1 GCA_016220045.1 Planctomycetota bacterium | reverse complement strand
GTCGTCCTCGTATCTCGTACTCGTACTCGAACGCCCTGGGCATTCGAGTACGAGTACGAGTACGAGATACGAGGACGACCGAGGCCATGCTTTCGATGCGTGCCGCCGGTACGGTCGAGCCGCAAGAACGGACATGCACCCAAGCTCGGGGGGCCCCGGCACGCGCCGCATTACCGGGCCTCGCCGGCTCGCCCCAGGGTGGCGCCTCTTCAGGCGGAACGCTCGTCTGGGTGAGCAGTGGCAGGCGGGGGCGTCGTCGTCGTTCCCTCCGCGCCCGGCCCGGCGGCCCGGCCCAGCCGCGCCCACACGGCCTCCGCCGCCAGCCGCGTCAGCTCCGTCGTCGCCCCGCGATGGATTCCCGCCGTCCCTTCCCGCGCCGCCGCCGCGCTCGCCGGATCGGCCAACAGCGTCGACGCGCGCAGCCAGGCCGTCTCGAAGTACCCGACCCGGTAGGTCTCCTCGATGCGCCGCGCCGCCTCCGGCGCGAGTGCCGCCAGCGCTTCGATCCGCTGCACCGTGCGCAGCCCGCTCCAGTGTTCCGGGTAGCGCGGCTCGCCCTTGCGCGTGAACCCCCAGACGTGGCGCACCAGCTCATCCCGACGCTCGCGCGCGCGCTCCGCGCTCCGCTCCGCCTCCGCCCGGATATTGCGCTCGGCCGCGGGTTGCTGCACGCGCTCCGCGAATTGCACCAACTTGTCGGCCGCCCCGAAGACCAGCACGCGATCGAAGGCGAGCGCCTGCCGCGCCCGCTCCCCGGTCGGGTCGTGCGCCAGCAGGAGCACGTCCAGCGCCGACTCCACCGCGGCGCGCGCGAGCGCCGCCGGCGGCTCGGGCGCGGAATCAGGCGAAAGCCGTAGAACAGCCTCGGACAGGTCCCAGAGCGCGCCGAATTCGCGCGCCAGCAGCCACTCGGTGGCGCCCGGCGGCGCCGTGCCGTCGGGGGCCATCGCCCCCGCCCCTTCCGGACGCGGAATGCGCGCGAGCGCGGGCAGCAGGTTCGCGCGGATCTCGGACAGCTCGAGCATGGAGCATCCCTTCAACGAAGTCTGTCGGGCGGTGGGAGCAATGGGGGCGATGGGGGCGGTGGGGGCGCCGGCGCCGGCTCCGCTTCGCGCTCGGGCACGACATAGGGCGTGCCGTCCGCGCGCGACTCCACGCGCACGGTCGCCCCGAAGGCGCGCGCGAGCAGGTCCGCCCGCAGCACCTCCCGCGGGGGGCCCGCCGCGATCACCGTGCCGCCCGCGAGCAGTATCAGGCGATCGCAGTAGAGCGCCGCGAGGTTGACGTCGTGCGTGACCGCGAGGACGGCCAACCCGCGCCGGTCGCGCAGGCGCCGCAGCAGCGCGAAGATCGCCGCCGCGTGGCGCAGATCGAGGTGGGCGGTCGGCTCGTCGCAGAGCAGGATCGGCGCCTCCTGGGCCAGCGCGCGCGCGATGATCACCCGCTGGCGCTCGCCGCCCGACAGTTCCGCCAGGTCGCGCCCCGCCAGTCCGGTCGCATCGACCGCCGCGAGCGCCGCCTCGGCCGCGCGCAGGTCCTCCGCCCCCTCGAACGCAAACGGCGTCAGCCGCGGCGCCCGGCCCATCAGCACCGTCTCCAGCACCGTGAAGGGGAAGATCGGCGTCCCCTCCTGCGGCACTACGGCGATCGCGCGCGCCGCCTCCCGGCGCCCGATCCGGCACAGCTCGCGCCCCTGAAGCAGCGCGGCCCCCGCGCGCGGCGCGAGCAGCCCGAACGCCCCGCGCACCAACGTCGTCTTGCCGCTGCCGTTCGGGCCGAGCACGCCCAGCATTTCCCCCGCGGCCAGGCGCAGATCGAGGTCGCGCAGCACCGACTGCGGTCCATACCCGAGCTCGACCCCGCGGAATTCGAGCGCCGGCGGCGCGGACGGCCCGGCGGGCGCCGGCGTGGCGGAGGGGGCGGCTGCGGCTCCGGTGGCGGCGTCGGTCACGGCGCGGTCCCCTCCGGCAGGCGGCGTTCGCGTCGCGCCAGGAGCACGACGAAAACCGGCGCGCCGACCACCGCCGTCAGCACGCCGACCGGGATTTCGTAGGGACCGAAGGCCGCGCGCGCCGCGGTATCGGCGACCACCAGGAAGGCGGCGCCCCCGAGCAGGCAGGCGGGCAGCAGGACGCGATGGTCCGGTCCGAGCACGGCCCGCAGCGCATGCGGCACGAACAGGCCGACGAAGCCGATCGGGCCGCTGACGGCGACCGCGGCGCCGGTGAGCAGCGAGGCGGCGACGAAGGCGCGGCGCCGCACGCGCGTCACGTCGACCCCGAGCATGGCCGCGGTCTCGTCGCCCACCGCGAGGAGGTTGAGGCGCCCGGCGTCGAAGTAAAGCGCCGCCGCGGCCGCGAGCACCAGGAGCGTCGTGGCGGGCAGCGGTACGCTGTCCGGCCGGACCGCGCCGAGCGTCCAGTGCAGGATGCGCGAAGCTTCGTAGGGGGCGGCGAGGTACTGGAGCACCGACATCGCGGCGAGGAAGAAGGAATTCGCGACCACGCCGGCGAGGAGGAGGTCGTGGGCGAGGAGGTGGCCGCGCCGGCGGGCGACCGCGTGAATCAGCGCGATCGCGCCCAGGCACCCGGTGAACGCCACCACCGGCAGGAGCGGGAGGCCGGGGATGAGATCCGGTAAACCCAGGAGGATTGCGAGGACGGCGCCGAACGCGCCGCCGCCCGAAACGCCGAGCAGGTAGGGGCAGGCGAGGGGGTTGCGTAGCAGCGCCTGGAAGGCGGCGCCGCTGACGCCGAGCGCGCCGCCGACCAGGGCGGCGAGCGCCGCGCGCGGCAGGCGCAGATCGCGGACAATCTCCCAGCTCGCATGGATGCCGCCCGCCGGGCCGACCGCGGCGGCGAGCAGGAACGCGCTCCCCGTGGCGCCGCCGAGAATCGCTAGCGCCAGCGCGAGGCGCCGCGGCGTGGCGCGCGGCGTCACTGGGCCCGCTCCGGTGGTCCAGCGGGAGTGGGGATCGCCCCTGAAGCGGGCGGCGGCGCCGCCCCGGGTTCGCGGGCGTTGCCCTCCGGCGCCGGCGCGACCGCGGCTTCGATCGCCGCCAGGGCCGCGGCGACGCCCGTGCCGGGACGCAGCGCGCTCTCGTCGGCCAGCGCGCGCACCCGGCGGCGCTGCACGGCCGGGATGCCCGGAAAGCGCGACCACCACGCGAGGCAATCGGCGTCCCCCGCCGCCCGGACCGCGCCCGGCCCCAGCGACGCGTCGACCAGGGCGTCCGGAGCGCTCGCGAGCAGCGCTTCCGCCGACACGCACGGCCAGGCCTCAGGCAGGTCCCCCATGGCGTTCTCCAGTCCGAGCACTTCGAAGAAGCCCTGTACGAAGGACCCGCGCCCGGCGACGTAGAAGGGCTCCCGCTGCACCACGAAGAGGACGCGCGTGCGCGGCCGGCCGCGCGCGGCCGTACGCGCCGCGTCCAGCGCGGCGGCGATGCGCGCCCGCAGGTCGTCCGCCGCCGCGTCGCGCCCGGCCTCCCGCCCGTGCGTGGCGACCGCCTCGGGTAGCTGCGCGAGCGTGTCCGTGGGCACCCGCAGGATGCGCACCCGGTCCTTGAGCGGGGCTACGGCATCCGCCGTACCAAGGGCGTTGACCAGGATCAGGTCGGGCGCGAGCGCCACCACCTGCTCCAGGGAGACCTGGATCGCGTCGCCCACCGCCGGGCGCGTGCGCGCCTCGGCCGGCCGGTCGCAGAAGCGCGTGACGCCGACGACCTGCTCGCCGGCGCCGAGCGCGAAGAGGATTTCGGTCAGCGAGGGCGCCAGGGAGACGATCCGGCGCGCGGGCGGCGGGGCGCCGGGATTCACGGCGGCGGCAGCGGCAGCGGGGGGCGCCTGGCCGCCCGGTGCCGCACCCGCGACCGGGGAGGTTGCGCCCGCGGGTACGGACTCTGCCCTCGGGACCTTGGACGCGTCCTCCGCGCCGCGATCGCAGCCGCCGAGGGCCCCGGCCAGAAGGAGGAGGGTCGCCACGACCCCGGTCAGGCCGGCGCTTCGGGGGCGGCGAGATGGAGTGCGCACGGGACGTATCACGTCAGCTCTGCCTTCTCGTCGCCTGTGGGGAGATCGAATCGGTTGTCGGGGCGCCCTTGGTGGGCGCCCCATCATGGCCTGCCGCTGCGCCCCCGAATCGGCCACGCCGGCATGGGGCGGGCATCCGCCTTAGATCCCTACTGCTACGCTTCTTGATGGCGCGTCCAGAATTGCGGATTTCGAATTTCGGATTGCGGATTGACGCACGCCGGCAAGTCCGGTAGCTAATCCGCAATTCGAAATCCGAAATCCGCACTCGACCGGTATTGGAACTGTTGGGTTTCGGGCGCGAGCCTGATTTGGCCCGTGGGCCGGTCAGGCGGGGCGCAGGAAGGCATCCAGCTCGGGCGCGCGCTGCGGCGGGAACTGGTCGGCCTCGGGGGGCAGGTGAATCCCCTGGGTGCGCAGCAGGCGGGCGCGCGTGAGCGCGGCGGCGCCGACCAGCAGGTTGAGGGCGACCGGGACGATGCGGCGCTCCGGGCGGGCGGCGAGGAAGGAACCCGCCGCCCACTCGTTGAACGCGCCCATGGCCGGTCCGCACCAGACCTGGTAGTCGAGGCGGCGCGTCGGCTCGCCGGCGTTCGCCCAGCGCGACGACAGCCCAAGGTACCAGCGGAAGACCAGCGCCATCTTGTGCCTGGGTTCGGCCTCCGCCCGCGTGACCTGCGCCGGATCGCGCGTCAGGAAGAACTCGCGCGTCGAGCGCCAGATCTCCTCCGCCGGCGCGCGCAGGAGATCGCGCTCAAGCGCCGCCTTCTCCGGCGCCGGAATCGCCTCCAGCGACTCGTAGGTACGGTACAGCTCGTAGAGCTTGGCGGCGCGCATGGCGAACATGGTGCCGCGCTTGAGGACCTGGACCTTGACGCCCATCTCGAACATGTCGGCCGCCGGGGCCATGATGGTATCGGCCTGCCCGGCCTGGGCCAACTGGTCGCGTACCAGGTCCGAGGAGCCGGACTCGGCGCAGGCCTGATTGATCGAGCCGGTGACGACGTAGGCCGCGCCCAGGGCGAAGGCGGCCGCGGTGCCGCCCGGCGTGGCGATGCCGCCGGCGGCGCCGATCCGCGGCGCCTGCGCATAGCCGTACTGCGCCTGCATGCGATCGCGCAATGCGAGAAATGCCGGCAGCATGCACACCAGCGGCCGGTTGTCGGTGTGCCCGCCGGAATCGGCCTCGCCGGTCACGTCGTCGGCCATGGGAATGCGCGCGGCCAGTTCGGCCTGCTCGGCGCTGATCGTTCCGGCCGCGAGGAGTTCACGCAGGAAGCGCTCGGGCGGCGGGGCGAGGAACTTCTGCGCGAGTTCGACGCGCGAGACTTTCGCGATCACGCGGTTGGGGGCGACCACGCGACCGTCGGCGTCGCGCCGGAGGCCGCTCACGCGGTAGCGCACGATCGGCAGGGTGAGATCGAGGTAGGCGGAGGCCTCGACCAGCTTGATGCCGCGGCGCAGGTAGAGCTCGACGACCTCGGCTTCGAGCTTCGGCTCGTTCGGCGAGTGGATCAGGTTGAAGCCGTAGGGGAGACCGGGCAGGGAGGTCGCGAGCCGGTCGATCGCGGCCTCGACGCGGGCGGGGGCGAGGCCGGCGGCGCCGAAGAAGCCGAGCATTCCCGCGCGCGCGGCGGCCTCGACGATTTCGGCGGAGGCGATGGCGTTCGCCATGGAGCCGGTGACGTAGGGATAGCGCAAGCCGTGGGTCGCGGCGAACGCGGGATCGCCGAGGGCCTCGGGCGGGCAGGCGGGGACGTAGGCCAGGAGCGGGAAGGTGCCGGGTGCGGGGGCGGCGTCGCCGAGCGTCGCGCCGCCGCCGTAGCCGACGGCCGGCCCGCCTCCCGCGTCCACCAGGTAGAAGGGCGCGCGCACGCGGCGCAGGGCGGCGACGAGCGCGGCCGGGCCGGCGGTCGGCGGCGCGCCCGTGGGACGCCATGCGCCGATCGCCGCGGGGGCGTGGTGGGGCGGAGTCGGGGCGGTCTGATTCACGGTGGCATCCCGGCACAAGGTGTCCTGGGGCGGTCCGGACCGCTCTCACCATCCCGAGAGGGTCGACGGACGCGGCGGGTAGGGAAGCGCGGTACGTTACCAGAGGGGCCGGGCGATTGCAAGGGATCCGGCCGGGCCGGGTGCATGTCCGTAGTTGCCGCTCGACCGTACCGGCCGCACGCATCGAAAGCCCGGCCTCCGTCGTCCTCGTATCTCGTACTCG
>JACRIP010000073.1 GCA_016220045.1 Planctomycetota bacterium | reverse complement strand
GGCGCCAGGATCGACGGCGCGACCGGGCCGCGGGTCGCGTTCGCGTCCGGCGCCGTCAGGGTGCCGGGCCCGAGCGTGACCGAGTCGGGGGCGGCAGGTGGGCGCGGGCCGGAGGTTGGGGGGGCCGCGGCCGGGACCGGGACCGGGGCGGGCGCAGGCGCCGGTGCGGGGTGCGGCCCGCGGGCGGCGCCCGGGATCTCGACGGTGTTCGGGCCCTGGACCAGCGCGGTGGTGTCGAGAACCGCGCCGCTGTTGCGGCAGGCGTGCCGCACCGGGAAGGGATAGGCGAAGACCGTCAGTTCGGCGCGGCAGCGCTTGCAGATAAGGAGGCGCGTCGAGTGGGCGGGCATGGCGGCGCGCAGGTCTTCGTGCCCGATCAGCCCGCGCCGTTCGATCAGCTCGGGGAGCGGCAGGTAGGGTGATCCCTCGACCGTGAACTGGCTCGACAGGCAGTCGTTCATCTGCTCGGGCGTCAGCAGGCCGCGCGCGAGCAGTTCGCGGGCGAGGGCGAGATCGGCCTTGCGCTGGGCGAGCAGGCGGGCGCGCTCGGGGGCGGCGTGGGCGCGCACGGTTTCGAGGAAGTGGAGGGAGAGTTCGGAAAGGAAACCGCGGCGCAGCAGGATGGCGGCGCAGGAGGGCGCTGCGGGGGGGGAAGCGGCGGACTCCCCGGTCGGGTGGTCGTCCGCGGGGGCGAGGGGCGGAGCGCCGGCCGGGGCGGCGGCGCGCTCGCGCTCGGCGAGGACGAGGCGCAGTTGGGCCTCGGTGAGCAGGCCGCACTCGACGGCGAGGCGGCCGAGCAGGTCGTCGTCGGTCGCGTGGGCAGGAATGGGAACGGGCATGGCCGGTCAGTTCTCCTCGCGCCCCAGCTCCTCCGAGATTTCCCGGAGGCCCTTCCGGATCGCCTCGTCGACCACCGGCGCCGACTCGTCGTGCACGACCTCCTCATCGATCATCCGGTCGATATCGGCGTCGCTGATGCCCGCTTCGAGCGCGTCGGCGTCTCCCGCCAGCGCGGAATCGGCGGTGGTATCGAGGAAGATCTCCACGCGCTCCTGCAGCGATGCGGCCTGGGCCATGGCGCGCTCGAACTCTTTCTGGGTGCGCGTCAGGTCGGTGGCGCCGTAGAGTTCGGCGATGGAGGTCGAGACGGCGAGCATGGCCTTGGCGAATTCGGCGTCGCTCTCGACCTGGGACTTCATCTGGATGGCGGTCTCGACCGAGAGGAGCTGGCGTTCGCGCAGGCGGCGCTGGGCGGCGGTCTTGCGCAGGGCCTTCTTGATGAAGTCGAGCTGGCCGGCGTCGTTGATCTGCTTGGCGCGCTTGGCCTTTTCGACGTAGTTCTGCTGGTGGCGCTCGAGGTCCTTGATCGAACGACGGATCGAGTTGAGGCCCTTGCGGACCTCGAGGTCGCGCTCGATGCGGCGCTCCTCGCGCGACTTGAAGAGGCCCATGGGGGGACTCCGTGGGGTGAAGGGTCGAGGGACCCTCTGAGTATAGCGGAGGGGAGGCGGCAGGTCAAAGGACCACGAAAAAGGACGGGAACACGAAGGGCCACAAATGCGGACCACGAAGGGCCACCAAGAGGGGGGCCACGACGGTCCGCGACGGGCATGACCGCTCGAACTGCGGTCCGATCTGCGCCGTCGCGGACCCTCGTGGCCCCCCTTCGTGGCCCTTCGTGGTCCGCGCTTCGTGGTCCTTCGTGTTCCCGTCGTCTCTTCGTGGCCCTGCCGCAGCACGGGAGACCGTGGCCTCCCCTACCGCGCGTTGGACTCCCGCCAGTCCAGGTACTTGCGCATCTCCTCAGGGGTGGTCTGCGGATGGACGCGGGCGCGCGCGCTCTCGAAGTCCTCGGGCGTGAGGTCGCGGATGCGGATGTGGTAGCCCGCGACCGCGTCCAGGCCCTGGTCGATCAGCCGGGGGATCTCGCGGTTCATCTCCGCCACCATGCGGCTCGTGACCTCCTTGCACAGCCGCTCGATCTCGCGACCGCTCATCCCCGCGGTGAGCCGGACCAGGAGCTCGGGCGCGGCGGTCGAGCGGAAGCCGCGCCTTTCGAGATGGATGGCGAGGATGCGGCGCCGGGTCTCCGCGTCGGGCAGCGGGATCAAGATCTTTTTTTCGAAGCGGGAGAGCACCGCGGGATCGAGGTCCCAGGGCCGGTTGGTGGCGGCGATGGTGAGGACGTAGAGGTCCTTGCGCCCCTTCCGCTCCAGGCCGTCCAGCTCGGACAGGAGGGTGGAGAGGATGCGCCGTTCCGGGCCGGAATCGTCGCCGTCGCGGCGCGCGCACAGGGACTCGAACTCGTCGAGGAAGATGACCGAGGGGGAACAGTCGCGCGCCGTGCCGTAGAGCTCGGAGATCAGCTTCGAGGACTCGCCGAAGTACTTGGAGAGGACCGAGGAGACCTTGACGTTGAAGAAGGCGGAGGGCGCGCCGTCGGCGCTTTTCAGGGCGCCCGAGGTCGCGGCGGCGAGCAAGGACTTTCCCGTACCCGGAGGGCCGTAGAAGAGGATGTTGGTCCAGCCGGCGAGGGTTACGCCGTCGGGGGGGCGGGCTAGGGTGATGCCGAGGGCGTACTTGACCTCGTTCTTGGTCTCGTCGAGGCCGCCGACGTCCTCCCAGGAAACGGGCGAGCAGGTGATGAGCGCCGAGACCGCGGCGCGGAGTTCGGGGCCGGCGCCCGCGGCGGGGGTCGGAGCGCCGG
>JACRIP010000559.1 GCA_016220045.1 Planctomycetota bacterium | reverse complement strand
GGCCTCGACCACGTCGGCGGCGGATTCGTAGGTACGGTGCCGGCTCTCGACGAAGGCGTCGGCGGGGAGTGGGGGGGCGGGAGCGGGGGCGGGTGCGGGAGGCGTGGGTGGTGCGGACCTGCCCTCTCCCCGGCCCTCCCCCGCTGCGGCGGGGGAGGGGGACGGTGCGGGGGCGGGCTCGTCGCGCGGGAAGCGGACGACGGGGACCTTTCGGCCGGGCCGGCGCGGACACCCGAGCGACCTCGAAACCGTCTGCCTGAAGTGTCTGGAGAAGGAACCGGCGCGCCGCTATCCCTCGTCGGGCGCCCTGGCGGACGAGCTGGACCGCTACCTGACGGGCGAGCCGATCCTGGCGCGGCCGGTGAGCTGGCTGGGGCGCCAGTGGCGCCGCGCCCGGCGGAATCGGGGCGCGGCCGCGGCGCTGCTCGCGGTCTCGATCCTGCTGCCCGGGCTCGGCGGCGCCCTGCTCTCGCTGTCGCACCTGCGCCGGCAGTCGGGGGAGTGGGCGGGCAAGGCCGAGCGCCTGGAACGGCGGCGGCGCGCGGAGCCGTACGGCCGGCGCGGCCGCGAGCGGTTGGAGCAGGCGCTCGCGGGCTGGAAGGACCTGGGGCTGCGCGTGGCCTGGCGGCGGCTGCGCGGCGAGACCATCGGCAGCGCCGAACTGCTCGACCTGGGGCGGACCGGGAAGTCCCGGCTCGCGCGGCTGTGCGCCGAAGCGGCGAGCGCCCTCGGTGCCGCCCTCGGGGAGGATCCCGAGTACGCCGAGGCCTACGCCGCGCGCGCCGAGGTGCGCTCGATCGCCGGCGAACTCGACGCCGCGCTGGCCGACACGGAGCGCGCCCTCGACCTCGCGCCGGGCGATTTCCGGGCGCGCTTTCGCCGTGCGTCCCTGTGCCTGCGCATCCACACCCGCCTCTGGGGGCGGCCGCTCGAGAGCGCCTACCTGGAGGAAGGCCGCGCCCGTCCCGCGCGCATCAGCCAGAGCCTACGGAAAGTCCCCGAGGAACCCCACCTGCGCGAGCTGCGGGACCGCGCCTCCCGGGACATGGACCTGCTGGAGAAGCAGGACGGCGTGCCGGAGGCGCTGCGCCGCCAGGGCCAGGCCGCGATCCTCTTCCTGGAGGGGAAGCCCGCGGAGGCGGCCCGCGAGGTCGAGCTGGCGCTGGCCGAGGCGCCCTTCGACTTCGACGCGCAATCGCTCGCCGCCGAGATCTACGCCTCGCTCGGCGACCACGCGAAGGCCATGGCGACCTATGACGACCTCCTGCTCCTGCAGCCGGACGACGCGGCGCTCCGCTTTGCTCGGGGAAATGCCCTGGTCCGGGCGGGCCGCGTGCAGGAAGCGCTGGCCGAATTCGACGCGTCGCTGGCGCTCGCTCCCGACTCCGCGTTCGCCTGCTACGCGCGCAGCGAGGCATTGCGCCGGCTGGGTGACCAGGCCGGCGCCGACGCCGGGGTCGAACAGGCCCTGCGGCTCGCCTCCCGGACTTCCACCGTGATCGTCATGATCCTGAACAACCGGGGCGCCGAGCGCATGGCGAAGAACGACCTCGCCGGCGCGATCGACGACTTTTCCGCCGCGCTGGACCGGCTTCCGCACTTCTCGCTCGCGCTGTGCAATCGCGGGAAGGCCCGCTGGATGAAGGGCGAGCTCGCCGAGTCGGAAGCGGATCTCGACCGCGCGCTCGATCTGGCGCCGCAGATGGGGTGGGCGTTTTTTCTGCGCGCCAAAGTCCGGCGCGACCGGGGCAATCCGGACGGCGCGCGCGCGGATCTGGATCGGGCGGTGGCGCTCGATCCCGGGCTGGCGGGCGCCTGGGTGGATCGCGGGCTGGACCGGCAGGGGCGGGGGGACCTAGCGGGGGCGCGCGCGGATTTCGACGTGGCGGTACAGGCCGCGCCGGACGACCCCGAGGGGTACCAGGCGCGCGGCGGGTTGCGCCTGGCGGAAGGGGATGCGCGGGGGGCATTGGTCGACCTGGATGCCGCCGCGTCGAAGGGGGACGGCAGCTCCAGCGTACTCTACAATCGCGGGCGCGCCAAGGTGGACCTGGGGGAGCTGGACGGCGCGGTCGCGGACTTCGGCGCGGCGCTCGTCGCCGGTGCGGCGGACGAAGTCGGCCATCGGGTAGAGACCCTGCTGGCGCGCTCGAATGCCTGGTTCCTGGGGGGGCACAAGGCGGAAGCGGCGCAGGACGCGGCGGCGGCGCTGGCGCTCGCGCCGAAGTCGGCGAAGGCGCGGATGAATCTGGCGCGCTGCCACATGGCCCAGCCGGGGCGGAATTTCCCGGCGGCGATCGAGGAGCTGCGCGCGGCGCTGGCGGCGGAGCCGACCGCGGAGGAGCGGGAGCAGCTCCGGATGATGCTGCACCAGGCGAAGTCGCTGCGCGGACTGCTCGGGGATACGCCTGGCGACGATTGAGCCCAGGGGGAGGCCTCGCGATCATGGACGGGGGATGCCCAGTTGATCGCAAATCGCCCGCGCTGGCGTTTGACATCCCCTGCGCCCGATTGGCACGGCAGCTACGGTCCACTCTCCGCTGCGCGTTGGGGCCTGGGTCTCGGAAGGCACCGTGAATTGCCATGACCATAGGGCGCAGGTGCCGCCTGCCCACCCTCCATCTACGTCACCCGTGCTTTCCCTTGTCGAGGGGAGAGACTCTTCCTAGAATTGCCCGCATGAGTTACGACCTCACCGCTCTCATGCACCTCCTTCGCCAGGTCCGCCTCCCCGAGAGGTCCCAGAGTCAATGGGCTCCGGCCGTGGACACGCTACTCGCCGCTGGGTATGCTCTCCGAATGGTGCTGTCCTTCCTGCCTGAGTCTCTCGCCTCCAAACTGCTAGCGGTGGCCGTTGATGCCGATCGCCGCCACCTGCTGAAGTGGTTGTGCGCACCGGTCTCTCCGGGCACGGTCATGCAGGCCCTGACGCAGCCGGGGGACCGCGCCGACGAGTTCGTCAAGGCAGGCGTTGATCAGGGAGCGACGAACTTCCTTCAGGGTGTCTACCTCGAGATGGCGATTGCCCGGCTTGCGGAGGTACCGGCACAGCTTTTCTGGGTGCTGGGAACCGCCGAGCCGGCTCTCGGACCCTACCTGAGTCACTTGTCTTTTGAGGAAGGCAACTGGGGGATTGTCGGCGAATCGGTCGAGCGATTCGCCGACTGCAACGGGCTTCAACGGACCGTTAAGATTGCGCAGCACTCTCCAACTTGCCCCTACCGGGCGGGGAAGAACTGGGAGGGGAGATGGGTTCTGGGGCAGTCGGAAGCATGCCATGACGTCTGCTTCGTCCATTGGCTGCGATCGGTGCGCATCCGCTTCCCGAACCTTGCGCGTCCGTTGGACTCTGAGCTGGCGGGCCGGACTGCGTTTCGCGCATTCGAGATGCTCATTCTCTCGTGCAATGAACTGATGGCTAGGTACCCGGGTTAGGCTCAATCGCCAACCCATTTGGGGGCTCCTCCGTGCTGCGGCTCTCCTCGCTTCGCGCAAGCAACCTGAAATGCCTCGGCGAAGTCCACATGGACCTCGACCCGCGGTGGAACGTCATTCTGGGTGACAACGCGAGCGGGAAGAGTACGCTCCTGAAGGCGATGGCCGTGGCATCCCTCGGGCGATTTCCGACCCAAGTCGAAGAGGCGGAATGGCTGCGCCAGGGCACCAAGTCCCTGGCCTTGGAAATCGAACTTGCAGGGGAGCGGAGGGAGGCCCCCGGACTCATGGAGTCCGATCCGAACAAGTCCACGCCGGAATCTCCCGCGGGCAGCTCCGCATCGGACTCCGTCTGTTTCAAGTGTCTCGAATCCCTCGATCCCGGAGTTGAGGACCCTGCGCAGAATCGGCGCTGGGAAGTTCGCAAGTCCGGCGCGCGGATCTACGAGACGGCGGGAAGCATCGCTCTTGGCGAGAAGACGCCGGTCGTCTTCATTCCGGCTCTACGACCTACGGGCACCGGTTCGGATTCAATCAGGGCATCCCTTGAGCCGGCACCTTCGCCATCTGCCATTCGAGCTGAAATGATCAATCGTGCCATTCAGGGGGTGGACCCGATTGGCAGCATCTTCACCAGACTGGGACAGGCGTACCTGCGCGCGTCGATCGATCAGCTACAGAAGGTACCAACCCACCAACTCGAATACGCCACCTACCAGGAGGCCGTCCGAAAGTTCATGCCGTCGTACGAACTCCTGCCCTATAGCATCAGTCAGGGACGCGTCGACATCACGAACGACCGCTGCCAGGTCCCATTCGGCAGGCTTTCAGACGGAGAGAAGAGTTCGCTCGGAATCGTCCTTCGCGTAGTCGAGGGAATACTGTACTCGCGCGCCGTGCTCGACCCCGTCCAGCTCGACCAGCCTGCGATCATCATCATCGACGAATTGGACGCGCATCTCCATCCGGCCTGGCAGAGGACCATCATCCGCCGGCTGAACATGCTCTGCCCCGCGGCGCAGTTCATCGTTGCCACCCACTCCCCCCTCGTTCTGACCGGACTCGTGGGTCTCAAGACCAGCTTCGCCCTGCACCGGCTCATCCCCTCTAAGGAAGGCGTCCAGAGCGAGTCCGTGACCTCCCAGGATGGCGCCCTCCTCGGCGACAGCCTGCTCGGCCTTCTGGGAAAACTATTCGGCACTACCGATCTGCCCGAGCGCGTCCAAGAGCTCCAAGATCAGATTGCTCTACTCCTACAGAAGGCCGATGAGCCTGGCCTGAAACCCGACGAGGAAGCGAGACTTGATGAACTCCAGTCCGAATTGGATTGCCTGTCGGGACTCCGGTCCGAGCCGGGCCATGTCGGGGGCAGGGGTACCCCTACCCCCTCTCCAGCGTAGGATGCCCCACGGATGCGTCCCATAGCGCTTCAGTCATTCCCACCTCCGGTTGCTGTCCAGCAGCACCTTGCCGGCGGTTCGAAAACGGCCTGGCGCGACCCCAGAGTTCTCGAGTGGCTGCGGGACGCTTTCCTGGGGAAGTGCGCATATTGCGAGAAGTCCGTGACAGGAGGGGTCCGTGAGCACTTTCGGCCCAAGGCCCACTCGGCCGCCAATGCGAACGCGTGGGAAAACCTGCGCCTTGGATGTCACGAATGCAATGGCAACAAGGAGCGAATGAAGGGCGGCAGCCAAGCTGCACCGAGCAGCCAGTGCTGCCTGCTGGACCCGTGCTCGTCCGGTTTTAGGACGGAGGATCACTTCAAGACCCTGGCCATGGCGGAGAGAGGGCGACCCTGGCAGGTTCTGTACCTGCAGGGGGTGACTCCAGAGGGGAAAGAAGTGATCGACTTTCTGAAACTCGGTCCGGGAAGTGTCTACCCGAGCCTCCGCGGTGAAGTCCTCGACCGCTATCGAAAAACGAGGGACATGCTGGCCGCCCTTGAAGCGAAAGGCGCCACCCTGACCAAGGCCGACGGGCACAGGTTGCGCACCCTCCAGAGGCAGATCACCTCAATCCTCGGAGACGCCACGTCCTTCATCGGCGCCCTGCGGCTACATCTTCGCAGTTGCAAACCTCCCGCGGCCGTAGGCCCTCTCTGAACGGGCGAAACCGACACCCTCCGCGCTCCTCGACCGGACCGGGTACGCCTACGTGGCGGAGTTCGGGCCGGCCAAGCGGCTCGACTCCGCCTCCCACTTGACGGCGACCGGGGCGATCATGGGGACCCCGTATTACATGCTGTGCAATCGCGGGAAGGCCCGCTGGATGAAGGGCGATCTGGCCGAGTCGGAAGCGGATCTCGACCGCGCGCTCGAACTCGCTCCCCAGATGGCGTGGGCGCCTCTTCTGCGCGCGAAGGTGCGGCGGGATCGGGGCAATCCGGACGGCGCGCGCGCGGATCTGGATCGGGCGGTGGCGTTCGATCCGGGGCTGGCGGGCGGCTGGGTGGATCGCGGCCTGGACCGGCAGGGGCGGGGGGCCCTGCCGGGGGCGCGCGCGGATTTCGACGCGGCGGTGCGGGCCGCGCCGGACGACCCCGAGGGGTACCAGGCGCGTGGCGGGCTGCGCCCGGCGGAAGGGGACGCGCGGGGTGCGCTGGCCGATGTGACTTGAGGTGTCGAATGACCGCCCGCCGTTTCATCGGGTCGGGACCTCGACGGTCAAGGTCTCCCAGATCGCGTTGCCCTGGGCGTCCTTCTCGGCATTTGCCCGGTAGCTTTCGAGTACGAGTTCGACCGCCTCCTTGATCATGGAGCGGGCTTGTGCCAGGGTTCTCCCCTGAGTGACGGCCCCGGGCAGCTCCGGAACGGGGGCCATGATCCAGCCGTCCTCGATGGGTTGGTAGACGACCGCGTACTTGCGTTTCATGGGGTAGTTTCCGTAAAGGGCCCCGTTGGGGAGGGGGGCCGGACCGCACGCGGCACGTGGAAGCCCTGGGCCAGGAGCCGCAGCCCGACGCCGACGATGATACCCCGTCCGGAGGCGCCGATCAAGGCCGCAATCCGGTGATGCGATCAAGCCGCGCCGGGAGCCATCGGGGCTGTCCCCCGGTGCCCGAGTCGAAGGGGAATGCCCGCCCCGCCTGCCGACGACGTCGGCGCTGCGGGGCGGCCACAAGGGGGGCCCTTACAGCAAAGTGCAGGTGCGGTCGTGCGCCCGCCCCACCCCCTCACTCGCGCGCGAACACGGCCAGACAGTTGGCGACCGCACGTTCCCCCGCGTGACCCCAGACCCCGTCATCGGAGGGATAGTTGACTACTCCGCGCGGGCGCAGCCACATCGTCGTCGAGCCGCCCCCGTCGAGATTCCCCGCCTGGTCGCAGCCCACCCGCTTCATCAGCGCAGCCAATTGCGCGACCGTCAGGCCCAGCGACCGGCTCGAACGGCCATCCACCGTCAGGAGCACCAGCCGCCCCGGCCCGGTCAGTCCCATCGCCGTCCGCGGGTTCCGCCCCCAGTAGTAGTCCGCCGCCGGGTCGCCGTCGGCCGCCACCAGGTCCCCGTCCTTCACCAACTCCCCGACGCTGCCGATGGCGTTCGGCACGCCCGCCCAGGTCCCGGGCCGATAGCGCCAGAGCAGCTCCAGCGTCCCGTCCATGCCCAGCACCGGCCCGTTCGGGCGGCCGGTGATGTTGAGCAGCCGGTTGCTCACTTTCAGGTACAGCGTCGGCGCGACCGTGCCGTCCGCACGGCGCGAAAAAAAAGTACCATTCACGGCGGCCAGCGCGCCGGCGGCGGAGGCCATGCCGCTGGTGCGGGTCGGCCGGGTCGCCGCGAGCGGCCGGATGCGGGTGCGCGCCGGGTCGGCGTAGAGGAGATTTACCATTTGCGGCCCGCCGGAGAGCTCGGCGAAATGGCGGCGGTACCAGACCACGCCGGAGGAGACGCCCTCGCGTTGCCAACCGAGGTCGACGAAAAAGGGGACGCCGGGACGGGCGAGCGCGCTGCCGTCGATCCAGCGGGGCCGGCCCCCGAAATGGACCTTGACCCAGGCGCCCGGGCCGGCGCCCACGACCGCCCACCAGGAGCCGCGCGGGGCGCCGCCGACCGCGGGCGCGCTCTCCGCCGG
>JACRIP010000558.1 GCA_016220045.1 Planctomycetota bacterium | reverse complement strand
GGTTTGGGGGATTGGGGGTTTGGATCCCTACTGGCGTACTTCGCGAAACGCATTCCAGAAATTCGCGGGACGATTGCGCAAGTCGTTTCGGGCCAGCTTGTTGGTTGCACCTTTGCGGGGCGGAATGTTCAGGGCCAAGTCTCAAGCCGGCCACTGGCCACTGATCACCGGCCACTGATCGACTCCCGCCCGATCGTGGCCCGTTTGGGTTTCGGGCGTGAGCCCGACTTGGGCGTTTGGGCGTTTGGATCCCTGTTGCGGAGAGTCTGGAAGGACCGATCGCCAGTCAGGACGCCGTAATCACCCAATCACCCGATCACCAAATCACCCAATCGAAGGGCGATTCGACGCTCGTATTGGGTTCTGGGCAGCGCCCGACTCGGGGGATCGAGGCGCCTCGGACCTCACCGGCCCCCAGCCGGCCCGCCCCGTCGCGCCGGGTCGCAGCGCGCGCGCGGAGGATCGGGTTTGTCGCCCGCGGCCCCGGTGTGCTATTCTGCCGCGAGCGGCGCGCACGGGTCGGCACCGGAAAGGCCGAGTATAGCGGTCGCGGACGGAGCGTTCAATGGCGATTTCTGCGCGAGGTTGCCCGCGGCGGGCGCGGCGCCCCGCGGCGCTGGCGCTGGCCCTGGCGCTGACGGCGGTCTGCGGCCTGCGCGCCGGCATCGGGGACGTGCTGCATCTCACCAACGGCGGTCGCATCGAGGGGAAGATCGTCGAGGAGAAGGACGGGCTGATCCGGATTCAGGTGAAGACCGGAACGACGGTCGTGCGCGCGAGCGAGGTGGCGCGGATCGAGCGCAAGGCGGCGCCGGAGGAGGAGGTCGCCGGGCGGCGGGCGAAGCTGGCGACGGGGGACGTGGAAGGGCGGGTGGCGTTGGCGGGGGAGGCGGCGCGGGCGGGGTTGGAAACGGCGGCGATCGAGTTGTACCGCGAGGCGCTCGGCTTGGCGTCCGGGCACGCGGCGGCGCTGGCCGGCCTGCGACGGTTGATCGACCCGCGCGTGGCGGAGCGGCTGGCGGCGCTGGCGGCGGGCGGGGGTGGCAGGGGGGGAGCGGGGGCGCAGGGTGGCGCGGACACACCCCCACCCCGGCCCTCCCCCGCTGCGGCGGGGGAGGGGGAAGGTGCGGGCGCCGGCGGCGCGGACGGCACCGGCGGGGCCTTTGCGTCGGGCGTGGCTGCGCGCGCGGCGGCGGCGGCGGCGCTGCTAGGGGACAATCCCGAGTCGACCTGGGTGCCCGCCGTGCGGGCGGTGCGCGCCGCGGCGCTGCTTGCGGACGGGCGTCCGGCGGACGCGGAGCGGGAGTGGGGGGGCGCGCTCGGCGCAGACGGGCGGGGTCTGGACGCGTGGCCGGCGCGGGCGGCGGCGGCGCGGCGCGGGATCGAGCAGGCGCTGGCCGAGCAAGGCGCGTGGTCGGAGGCGGCGGCGCGGGCTGAGGCGGCGGGCGCCCGTGGGGCAGGCGCGGCCGAATCCGGAGCGGACGCCGGCGCCGCGGGTCGCGCACGCGCCTATCGGCGATTGCTGGAGCTGGAGAGCGCGGCCGCGGGTGGCGGGGCGTCGGGTACGCCGGGGCCGGGCGATCCAGCGGAGCCGGCGGGCGCTTCGGGCGCAGCGGCGGCGGCTGGGTCGGGCCTGGTGGAGCGGCTGCGGCTGCTGCGCGAAGTCGGCCTTGCGGCACGTGCCGTGGCGGCGTGGCGGGTCGCGCCCGCCGTTCTCCGGGAGTTGCCGGAGGTGCTCGCGGAGGCGAGCCTGGCGGCCGAGGCGGCGGGCGATGCGGTACTCGCCCTCGAGCTGGTGCGCCGCGCCGTGGCGCTTGCCGAGGTCGGCGCCGCGCCGCGGCCGGCCGAGTGGGTCGCGCGGCGCGCGCGCCTCGAACTCGTTGCCCGGCTGGGCGGCGATTTCCCGCTGGAGGCCTGCGGCGGCTCGGCCGGGGTCGCGCGGCTCGAAGCGGCGGTGGCGCGCTATTTCGGCGCCGCGGACGCCGCGGGGGAGCGCGCGGCGGTGGCGGAGATCGAGGCCTGCCGGGCGCCTTTTGCGGCGCTCGAAGCCGTGGTGCGCCGGCCGCCGCCCCTGCCGTCGCTGTCCGCGGACGGGCAATTCGCCGCCGTACGCGGAGGTGGGCTGCTGCGGCGCGTGCCGATCGTCTGTCCGGCGACCGGCGGGCCGACGACGTACATGCTCTGGGTGCCGCCCGGCTACGATCCGGCGCGGGCCTGGCCGCTGCTGCTTTCGTTTCATCCGACGCATGGGACGGGGGAATTCCAACTGGCGACCTGGCAGGGCACGCGCAGCGGCAAGGAATTCCTGCTGGTCTGTCCGACGGCGGAGCGCCGGATCGGGTTCGGGCATTCGCGGCCGAGTCATTCGCTGGTGATGGCGGTGCTCGCCGACGTTTCCCGCCGGTGCCACGTGGACCCGAATCGGGTCTTCCTGGAAGGGATGTCGATGGGCGCGCATCTCTGTTGGATTCTGGGGGTGACGCAGCCGGACCGCTGGGCGGGGATCATGCCGCGCTCCGGGTCGCCGCTGCGGGTGATGGAGCAGATCGAGAACCTGTTTGCGGTGCCGATCTATTCGCTGAACGGCGCGCTGGACCCGCAAGTGCCGCCGGACGCGCCGCGCACGGGCTGTGCGCGCCTGCGCGAGCTGGGCTACGACGTGACGTATCGGGAGTTTCCCGGACGGGGGCACGACTATTTCGGGGAGGCGAATCCCGACCTGCTGGCCTGGATGAAGGCGCGGCGGCGCGAGCCGTATCCGCGCAAGGTGGTCTACGAGACGCGCGAGGAGCTGTATTCGCGGTCGTTCTGGCTGGAGCTGGGGGGGATTGCGAGTGCGCGGCAAACGACGCTGCACGTGACCGGTTCGGACGGGGAGGCGATCGAGGATCGGGTGCTGATGAACACGCCGGGGCGGGCGACGGGGGAGGTGCGGGGGCAGGAGGTGCGGCTGGCGGTGTCGCCGAACGTCGCGCGGGTGACGGTCTACCTGAGCGGGCGGATGGTGGACCTGGACCAGCCGGTGTCGATCCTGCGCGACGGGTCGGTCGTGTGGCGGGGGAAGGTGGAGCGCTCGGCCGCGCATCTGCTGGAATTCGCGAAGCGCACGGGGGACCGGGAGATGCTCTTTGCGCAGCGCGTGACGGTGGGTCGGTGATGGCCAGGGTATTGACCCTACGTTGGCGGAGAGCCGGCGATTGAGGCCGGCGCAAGGGCCCGATGCGGGAGTGGGCGCCTCGATTCGGCGAGCGGACGCAGGTCACGGGACTCCGGCGGCGAAGGGCCACAAATCGCTGCCTTTTGCGACCGCCTCTTCAGCCGGAGCCTACGCCGAAGACGAATCGCAAGTGACCCGTCGTTTCGCCTGAAGAGGCTGTCGCAAAAGGTGCCGGAGGGGCGGAATCCGCGACCGAGCGGGGCGGACCCCTGTGTCCGCCCCGGGGTGGCCCGGCCTGTGCCTTTTGCGACAGCCGCTGAAGGCGGAACTACAAACGAGCTGGATGGCCGCTACGGTGCTTGGCACCGCGGACGGTCCGTCTGCCTGGGGCGGCGATCGGCGTTGTGGTGCCAGGGTTCCGCCCGAGTCGCAGGTGGTCCGAAAAGGTCACCCGCGCTCGCGGTGCAGGCGTCCTCACCCGCACTCGCAGGGTCGGCAACGGCGGCGCCGGCGGGAAGGTGGGTTCCAAAAATAACTTCCCCGGGGGTCATTCGGCCACACACCGAAGGACGGTCCCCGGGGAAGAAGATCGGGGCATCGGGGGTGAGGCGGGTGCGCGTAGGCGCCCGCGGTCGGCGAGTGCGAGTGATCCTCGACAAGGGATTGCCGGGCAGGGTTGCGATGAGCGGCAACCAACCGCTCGTGGCGCGCTGGATATGCGTCACCGGCAGGCACATGTCGGTGATGAATCGCAACCCTGCCCGGTCTTCCACTCTCGATCCTGGAGGATTTTGGTCCCCTCTTGCCTTGCAGATTGCAACTCAGGTGCCGCCGCCCGTCGCTTCTAATCTTTCCGTAATATCTTGTTCTTGCGAGAGTTGCGAGGCCTCCTGAAACCAGGCGGCGAGTCGGCGGCGGAACTCGCTACGCCCCGTAACGCGTTGGGCCGAAATCGTAACATGCGGTGGGAAGGTCGATGGGGGGGCGGCGGGGCGGGGGAGGGGTAGGGGGAACCCTGGGGGTGGCGGAGTGGGCGTGGGGTGTGCGGGGAAAAGCTCTTGACACGGGGCGGGCGGTGGCTACAATCTGACGCGCTCCTTCCCCGGTAGCTCAATGGTAGAGTACGCGGCTGTTAACCGCGGTGTTGCAGGTTCGAGTCCTGCCCGGGGAGCCACTTCGCAGTTTGGCGAGATGCGGCGTCGGAGCAGCGCGCGACCACGCGGACCGACCCTCGGCTGGAAGCAGTCGGGGGTCGTTGCATTTGGGGACGGGGGCAAATGGATGCCGTGGGGCGGGTCGGCGGCGGGTAAAGGGTAGGGTCAAGGCGACGTGGGCGCACAAAAAAAAAGATACGGAGCCAGCCGGCATTCCCGAGAGACGGCGGGCGGCAGTATCGACCGCGCCAACCCGGGAGGCGGGGCGTTGATGCGGCTGGGTCTTCCCCGGCGAGGCATCGATTCTGGGCCCGTTCGCCGTTGACCTGCCAGGGGCCAACTCTGTAGACTCAAATCACCGGCCGCGCCGTTTGGGGGCGCGGCGAGTGGAGCCGGGATGGAACGACCACCGTCGGCCGACTCCACATGGCCCTCCTCGGTGCCGGCGTGATGGGCCGGTGGAAGGGAAGCGGATGAAGTCTGCCGAGCAGGAGCTGCTGTGGGCCGTGCAGGCGTTGGCCCAACCAGCCGACGTGCAGCCGACAATGTTCCCGCCGATCGTCGTCGTCGCCGACGAGCTCGCCTTGGACTTCGATCATTGGTATCAAGTCTCCAGCGGGCAGACCGGCACGTCGTGGTCGCCCGTGCAACGGCTGGCCCTGGCCGCGCTGGACCGACAATTGAGCGTGATGAGCGGGGTGGACAGTCCGGAGCTGTGGCTGAGTGCGGGTTGCCTGGAGCATCAACAATGGTCCGAGGTCCGCCGCCTGGCGCTAGGAGTCCTCGCGGCGTTCGGGTGGCCCCCGGGTTTGCCGCCAACGGAACGGGCCAGGTATGTCCCTGGCTGCCCTCGGGGGGCGGAAACCGATTCGCGCGGTTTTTCGCCTGCAAACGTGTGCTTCCTGGTGTGGGTGTTCGGCATCTCCGGCCTCTACTTCCTTATGGTGTTCTTGTCGCCGTCGTTCGGACTCGTCCTCCAAGACCTGGGCAAGGGCCTACCTGCCCAGACGGCGGTTGCCCTCGGGATCGGGCGTACCATCGCCCGGTACTGGGCTTGGATCCTCCCCATGGTCGTGCTCCTGGTGGCAGGGAGCGCCAGGCTCTTCGCCTCCAGGGCCGGTAGCGCGTGGATCGGGTGGCTGTTCGGCTGCCTGGCCATCGCGATGGTGCTGGCCTGCGGCTTCTTCTGCGAATCCCTGATACTGCCGCTCTCTCCTCCCCCGTCGCGCGAACTTCGCTAGCCTCGGGCCGCGTTCGGAGCCGGGGCCATTTCCGCAGGAGCACCGAACCCGTGACGACCCTGCTCATCCTCGGGGGTACGGTCTTCCTCGGACCCGCGGTCGTCGAGGCCGCCCGCGCCCGCGGACATGCCGTCACGCTCTTCCACCGGGGCCGGAACGCCCACGGCCTGTTCCCGGACGTGGAGACCCTTCTCGGGGACCGCACTCAGGACCTCGCACCGCTCGCCGGCCGGCATTGGGATGCGGTGATCGACACCTGCGGCTACCTGCCCCGCGTGGTCGAGCGTTCGGCGCGCCTCCTCGCCCCGGCCGTGGGGCTCTACGTCTTCGTCTCCTCCCTGTCCGTCTATGCGCGCAACGACCTGCCCGGCCAGGACGAGACCGCCCCGCTCGCCGTCCTCGAAGATCCCGGGAGCGAGGACGTTGCGGCGCACTACGGCGCGCTCAAGGCCCGGTGCGAACGCGCGGTCGAGACGGCCTGCGCCGGCCGGGCCGCGCTCGTCCGCCCCGGTCTGATCGTCGGTCCGCGCGACCCGTCCGACCGCTTCACCTACTGGCCCGTACGCGCGCGCCTCGGCGGCGACGCGCTCGCTCCCGGCGACGGCAGCGACCCCGTGCAGGTCGTCGACGTGCGGGACCTCGCCGCCTTTCTCCTGGACGTGGTGGAGCACCGCCACACCGGTCCCTGCAACGCCATAGGGCCTGCGCAACCTCTGCCGATGGCCGAGTTCCTGGACGCCTGCCGCCAGGGCGCCGGCGCCGACGTCTGCTGGCGCTGGGTCCCCGCGGCCTTCCTGGAGCAGGAAGGGATCTCCCCCTGGAGCGACCTCCCGGTATGGATGCCGGCGACACCGGAGCTGCGCGGTTTTCACACCACCAGCGTGCAGCGGGCCGTGGAGCGGGGCCTGCGCTTCCGGCCCCTCGTCGAAACCGTGCGCGACACGTTGGCCTGGTGGCACACGCTTCCGGAGGCGCGCCGGACCCGTTTGCGGGCGGGCCTTCCGCGCGAGCGCGAGGCCGCGCTGCTCGCACGCTGGCAGGTCGGCGCACCACCGGCGGGCGGCCGCGGCGTCGAGCGGCGCGAGCCACTCGCCTAGTCCGGCCGTCGGTCGCAGCCCGAGACTGCTTCTAGGCCCCGAACCACGCGCTCGTCGGGCCGGGTGTGGTCTCTTCACATTCTGGAGAAGCGGGGGTGCAACTGAGAAGTCAAGAGTCGGTCCCGATCCCGAACGCCTGCGAGTTCATGAGCGAACCGGACGGCCACTGGGATCGGCCGAGTACGTGCAAGATCTCGAGAAACGCCTCGGTCGTGTCCTTCAGATCAGGGGACACCATACCGAACTCCCCGAACTCCCGGACTCTTCGAATGGCTGGTGCCCAGAAGGCGCATCGTCATTCCAGGTGCGGCGGAAGGGCGGTTGCGGCGGCGCGGCGCAGGGGGAAGACCGCCGTCGGACCGTCGCCGGGCTCGTGGAGCGGCGCCGGTAGCCGGAGGTTGCGTGCGTGCGGCCGGGCGTACGTGTGGTTGACTCGGGACGTACGCCATGGCATCATCACGGAGTGACCCGAGGACATCCTCCCCCTCGAATGGAGACGGCAATGGCGCTCAAACCTTCCCGCTTGCGTCAGGACATCTACCGCCTGCTCGATGAGGTGCTCGCGACCGGCCGTTCGCTGGAGATTTCGCGCAACGGTGAGCGGCTCAAGATCGTTCGCGACGCGCCGCGGGAGTCGAAACTGGCCCGGCTCCAGCCGCATGACTGCATCGTCGGGGACCCGGAGTCGCTGGTGCACGTGGACTGGTCCAAGGCCTGGCGCAAAGGGCGCAACCTGTGATCTACCTCGACACGCATGTCGTCGTGTGGCTCTACGGGGGCTTGCTGGAGCGATTCACGCCCGCCGGGCTGAGCCGCCTGGAGGCCGAGGAGCTTCTGGTCAGCCCGATGGTCGTGCTGGAGCTGGAGTTTCTGCGCGAGGTGGGGAGGCTGAAGGTTCCGGCCTCGACCCTGGTCGAAGGGCTGTCCGGCTCGATTGGGCTCCAGGTCTGTTCCCTACCCTTCCACCATGTGGTGCTGGAAGCGTTGCTGCAGAACTGGACCCGCGATCCATTCGACCGGCTGATCGTTGGCCATGCGCGGGCGCGCGGCGCGCCGCTCTTGACCAAGGACGCCCGCATCCGCAAGCACTATGGGCAGGCGGTCTGGGCGTAGGAGGCGATGGCGGAGCCGCGCGTGGTGACGCAGGTCCGGTCGAGCGGCGTGGGCGCAGGCGAGACCGGGGAAGAGACCGCGCTTCCGGGCCTGCTGGACCACGGCGGCGGGATCGACTTGCATGCTGCCGTCGGCCGCTGGGCCGGGCAACAGAAACTTTCCACCGTTTGCCCGGGTCGAGGTCAGACGGACGCTTGAACCATCGCCCTGGGCCCGGGGCAGCCATCCGGCGCGACCCGCCGCGCCGGCCTGCCGACCGGTGACTACTCCGCCGCCGGCGGAAATGCGGGACAGTCACGAATGGCGCTGACGTAAGAGCTAACTACAACACCTGAGCGATCATGCGTTAAGCAGTTGCGCACGCATTTCGGCACGCGGACGATTGAGGAGATCGTACTCCTTCGGGCGGCGTTTCTTTGCTCGGGGCTCTACCCTATTTGGACGCAGGGGGGGCAGGTCCCGCGCGAGATCGTCCAAGAGCGACGGGTAGTGGGAGAGCCAGGCGTTGACATCCAATCCCTCGATGTGCCGGTGGCACCAGAGGCGCACGCGGGACAGCGCCGACTTGAAGCTCACCCGATCAAGAGGCACGTGCTTGGTGTGCGCGGCATCCAGCATCACCGCCCGCACCAGGTTGTAGCCGATGATCGACATCGCAAGCTCCGCGCGGATCCGCTCCGGCGTCTGTGTACGCAGGATGTCCATGCCCAGGGTTATCTTCACGTGTCTGAGCCAGAGCTCCATGCTCCAGCGACGCAGATAAGGTTCGGCGAGCGATTCCGCAGGGTACTCCCTGGAATCCAGGAGGGTCGTGGCCAGCGTGACGTATCGTGTACGGAAGCCGCGCACTTTGATCTCGACGTAGAGCTCACGCACCTTCAGAAGAAGCGGAAGCTCGGCGTCCCGTGACAGCCACTGTGGCCAACTCGAACGGACCCACTCCACGACGTGGTCCCGAGGTCCGAGCCGCCGCCCTTTCCGGAAGTCGGTCTTTCGGCGTTGGTGGATTCGAAAGACAGAATCGACTCCCGCTTTTAGCAGCAACGCCATGGTCCCGAAGGAACAGAAACCCCGGTCGCCCAGGGCGACGTCCCCGCGTTGCAACGCAGGATGCAGGCGATGAAGGAGGTTTTGCTCGTGGAAGCCCAAGCGATCGGCCACGTACCGCAGCACCACTCCCGTCGCGAGCGACATGACGGCTACAAGGTAGAGCATGGGGAACCCGCAGCCCGGGGCTTGCGTACTGGGCTGGGGATAGGCCTCTTGATTCTCCGGCGTGTCGGGCATGGAGATCCCGCTTCCATCGAGCACCTTCACCGGCCGATTGCACCAGAGGTCCTCCGGACGAGCCTGCGCGTCGATGGCATCTCCCATGGCCTCGACCTCTTTTTTGAGCGCCACATCGCAAAGCCCGTCGCGCGCCCGACAGTACGCCGATGTCTTCGGCGAAGTGTCGGCCGGTAAGATGCCCTCCGACTTGCCTCTCGCCACTGCTGTGCGGCAGCTCTTGTCATCGCCGAGGCACTGCGAGAGGAAGAGGAGCAGGGTCGCCCGAAGAGAGTAGGGCCGGCCCGAGCGGACAAACGATTTGGGTTTGGCGAGGTCGCGCCTCTTGGCATCTCCCAGCCAGGCGTCGAACCTTCTCAGGACGACGTGCAGGGTCGTGCCCTTGACTTGCGCGAGGGAAGAGCCGAAGATGGTGGGCAGCATGGAGAATCTCCGTTGTTTCGGGGTATTGAGAGTACGTCCGATAACAACGAGATTCTCTTTTTTTCTAACTCCTGTCAAAACAAGGCGCTACGGCTGAGTCAGCGCCATTCGGGACAGTCACCGTTTTTCGCAAGAAGGTCCTCCTCCGGCTGCGGCGCGATGGGAAGGATCTGCCCGCGCTCACGTTGGAACTGCCGGACGGCTGGAGGAAGTACGATCTCCGGTGGAGGACTTCCGTTCGCGTGCTTCGCAGGGCGGGTGAAAAACCGAGCGATGCAGGCGGGCGGGGCGCAGCAGGCGGAAGTGGCGGCGATGCGGGCGGCGACGGCACCGGCGCCGGCGGCGACCGCAAGCGAGACGCTGGCGGCCCAGCGGACCCGGGCAAGGTTGACGGCGCCGGAGGCGCGGGCGGCGCTGGCGGGAAAAACGACGGCTCGTAGGAGGCTCGAGCACGGCGGACAATGAGTCATGACGAATGATGCCGGTAAGATTGAATTGAGTGCGCAGGACCTTCGAGTGGTCGCTCGCTATGCCGCGGAGAGCGCCCAGGAGGCACTGTCGATCTTCGAGGAAAGTCACCCCGGCGACCGACGGCCTCGTGGAGCCGTCGAAGCGGCGTGGACTTTCGTGCAAGGCGCAAAGCGCACGAAGTTGCAGCGAACGAGTGCGTTGGCTGCGCACCGGGCCGCGCAGGAAGCGACGACCGAAGCCGCCCGGGACGCGGCCCGCGCCGCCGGCCATGCCGCGGCCGCGGCCTATCTGCACCCTCTCGCAAATTGGACCCAGGTCAAACACATCCTGGGCGCCGCAGCATACGCAGCGCGCGCTGCGGAGTTGGCCGCCGGCGGGGATCGAAGTGTCGGAGCACAGCGAATTGAGCAGGCTCGCCAGCGAGCGACTCCTGCCCTGGTTGCGGTGCTCAGGCGCTACCCCGCCGCTCCAACGAGCGGAAACCGCGTGGCCGAACTCATGGGCGCGTTGGACGCTTCCCTGAGATCGCCCTGAGGCCGCACATTCGCCGTTCAGGAACCAGGCGAGTCCGGACCGTGTGGTCAAAGTTCAAGGTTGACCCTTGAGCTGACGGAAAGCCGCGCACACCGCGTGGAGGCGAAGCGAGGAAGATGACGTTGAACGAAGCCGCTGCGCCCTCCGTGCCTATGATGGTGAGACACCGGCCCCCTGTGATATTACTGTCGAGGGCAGGAAGGCAGGACACCGTGCCCGAAGTACCAGTCGTCAGCAGGAGCGCACTCATGGACCGTGAACGGGACCGTGTCGCTAGTCGCTAGTTTTCTCGCCTAGCGGCAGCCAGCCTCACAGATCTGGGGACACGAAACGCATCTATATTCGCGTTGTGGGCGATATGCCCGTTTGCCAGAAGGGGTTGCGAACACATTGCATTTGACGCTGTCCCGTCCCCACACTACACTGGCTGGCATGGCACGAATCGCACGAGTCGTTGTCCCCCACGCGCCGCATCACGTCACGCAGCGCGGGAATCGCCGACAACAGACTTTCTTTTCCGATGCTGACTACAGTTCATACCTTGCTTTGCTTCGAGAGTGGTGCGGGAAGGTTGGGCTGTCGGTCCTGGCCTATTGCTTGATGCCAAACCAT
>JACRIP010000072.1 GCA_016220045.1 Planctomycetota bacterium | reverse complement strand
CGGCTACGCGAGCCGGCGAGATTCCCCCTGCAACTCCCGGAGTGGAGGTCGCCGATGCCCCCCATCTCGACGGAATGGCCCTGCCCCCGCTGCCGCCATGAACTGGTCGAGGGACGCACCCGACAGACGCGCGTGCGCACCTGCTCCACCTGCGGCGGCGTCTTCCTCGAGAGCGACGCGGCGCAGCGCGTCCTGCGCGCGCTCGACCCCGATCTGCTCGAGTTCGTTCACCGCGTCACCGGGACGGGCGCGGCCGCCGGCGGCACCCCCGCCCCGACGCCGTCCACGGCGCCCACCGTCGGCGCGGCGACCGCACCCGCGCGCCCGCCCGAGCTGCGCGCGCCGGCCGCCTGTCCCGTCTGCCGCGCGCCCATGCTGCTGCGCCGCCCTGCCGGGGCCGGCGTGACCGTGGACCTCTGCGCCGGACACGGCACCTGGTTCGACCGGGGCGAACTCCCCGCCGTCATCGTCGCCCTGGAACGCCGCCGCACCGCCGGCGGCGCGCCGGTCACCCCCACCGGTTCCCCCACGCGGCGCCATTCGGAGGAAGAACTCAAGGGCGAAGGAGGCATGATGGTCCTCGATGCCCTTGTGCGCGCCGACAGCACGCTCGAGGCCGGCTACGCAACCCTCGATCTCGTCGGCATGATCTTCTCGCTCCTGGCTTGACCCTACTTCTGCGCCAGCAGGTGATGCGCGGCCGTGAAGCGCGAGGTCGCATATCCGGTCCGGCCGACGATCCGCGCGTCGCGGAATCCCGCCCCCGCCAGCAGGTCGAGGCAAGCCTTGCCCCGCAACGCCCCGGCGATTCAGGTGGACCAGGCATCCACGTCCGCGAGCACGGCCGCGGGGATCTCCTCGACGACCAACAGGTCCGCCACCGCCAGCGTCCCGCCCGGCTTCAGGACTCGGAAGAGCTCGCTATAGGCGCGCTCCTTGTCGAAGACGAGATTGAGCACGCCGTTCGAAATCGCAAGATCGAAGGCGCCGTCCGCGAACGGCAGCTCCTCGGCCGCCGCCTCGCGGAATTCGACGCCGCCCACCCGCCAGCCCGCCGACGCCGCGCGCGCCGGCGTGAGCATCTCCGGCGTCAGGTCGATCCCGACCGACCGCCCGCCTGGGCCGACCAGGAGCGCGGCGACGAACGTGTCGAGCCCGCCGCCGCACCCCACGTCCAGGACGGCGGCGCCGGGGCGCGGGCGGGTCAGAGCGAAGGGATTGCCCACCCCCACGAAACGCTCCACGACCGCCTCGGAAATCGCCCCGAGCCACGCGGGGTCGTAGCCCAGCCCGAGCGCGCCGGCGCGCCCCACCGGATACGGGAAATGCCCGGCGGGCGCATCGGCCGCCACCCGGTACTTGGCGCGCACGGCGGCGCGGATCGACTCCGCTTGGCCGCTCGAACTGCTCCCATCGGTCATGGCCGATTCAGCCTCCGTGCTTGGGGGTGATAGGCTCGTCCCGCCGGCTTCCCGGCACGACGCGGAGACGCCCCGATCGATTCAACTCACGGGGAGATCAGCCGCACCGCCTCCGACGCTGCCTTTCTCACCCCGGCATCTTCCTGATCGTTGGCGGCGACCTCCCGGAGATCCGCCAGCGCATCCTTGGCGGCGCTTCCCATCCTTCCGAGCAGCAGGATCGCGCATTCCCGCGTACGCCAGAGCCCTCCCTTCAGCGCTGGCTTGAGCTTCGCGATCCGGTCCTGCGGCGCAGCCTCCGCCGAGGCAAGCACCAAATCGCTGATCACCCGCACATCCGCCTCCGTGTCCTGTGCGGCAGCCCGTAGCGCATCGCGGGTCTCCCCCGCCTCGGGATCGACGATACCCAGTGCCAAGAGTGCCGAGGCGCGAACGAACTTGTCGCGGTCGGTCGCACGATCCCGCAGCCCAGCGGCCGCCGACCGAGCCTTGGTTCCCAGCCGCCGGAGTGAGCGGATCGCTTCCTCGCGAACGCGCGGGTGCTCATCTTTCAGGGCCTGTTCCAGCGGTGGGACGACCAGCCCGGGATCCTGATCGAGGAATCCGATCGCCGATGCCGCACCGGCCCGAACCAGCCAGGCCGGGTCGGCAAGGGCCGCCTGGAGATCCGGCAGGGCGGGACCCGCTTCCACGCCGAGTGCAGCCAGAGCCGACGCGGCGGCGTTCCGCACCTTCGCATCCGCGTCTTTCAGCGCCTGTCGCAGCGCCGGTAGGGCGTCTTTCGCGGCCGGTCCGATTTCCCGCAGCGCGTATGCGGCAAACGCCCTAACCATCGGTTCGCCATGGCGAAGTGCCGCGATCAGGCCGGGAACCGCTTCCGGAGCTCCCGGCGCACACCGGCATAGCGCCAACGCGACGACCATGCGCACCTCCGGATCCGGATCTCCGGTGGCTTTCCGCAGGGAATCAACAGCCGCCCTTGCAGTCGACGGATTCTGCAGCAGGGCCGTTGCTGCGCGCAGCCGGACCTGGGAATCCGGGGAACCCAGTTCTTGAATTGAGGAGGCGGGCGATCCGGCTTCCACCGGGGGGTCACTCTGCGCCTGCGCCGAAGTCGGGGCGCAACCAACCAGCAGCAAGATCAGTGCGAGCATCCGCAGGATCATCGTCGCCTCCGCTCACTTCACGAAACTCTTGTAGAACATGCGCCAGGTCCCGTCCGGCAGCCGCACCACCGCGGGGTCGCCGACGCCGCCCCGGTCGGGCCCGTCGGCGCTCGCCCGCAGCCGGATGCCCTCCGCCTGCCATTCGCGCCCGTCCCGCGAAAAGGCGCTCGCGATGCGCAGGCGCTCTCCGCCCGCCGGGTTGCAGTGGAAGTACATACGGTATCCGCCGGGCACTTCGACGGTGTCGCCGACCGCGCCGCCGAGGTCGAGCGTGCGCTCCGCCGTGAACGTCCCGCCGTCCGGCGACACGGCCCGCAGGAGCTGCGGTCCGAGCGAGACGTACAGCAGCCAGCCGGTCGGCGTCACGAGCACGTCCGGATCGGTCAGCGCGGGATAGCGGGCATCCTCGAACACGGGCCGCGGCGTGCCGAAGGTCACGCCGTCGGAGGACTCGGTGCAGGCGATCCGCCCGTGCTCACGGCCGAGTTTCAGGTACACCCGCCAAGTCCCGTCGGGCAGGAGCAGGAGATTCGGATCGGCGCCGCGGAGATTGGTCGCGAACCATTCCCAGCGCCCGCCCGGGCGCTCGATCCCCAGGCCGATGGCGGACCGTTCGCCGTCCACGAAGTAGATCCGGACCGCGCCGTCCGGCCCGACCGCGGCATCCGGACCCGAGGCGTGCTCGCGCAGCACCTGCCCGTCGCGCTGCCAGGTCAGTCCGTCGCGCGAGGTCGCGCTCAGCAGGCGGTGGTAGTAGGGGCCATTCGGGTCGGCGGCGCCCCCCGCCCCCGCCATGCCCCTCTCCGCCGGCTGCGGGGCGGGGCCGCCCGCCGCCGGCTCGTGCGGCAGCTCGCGACGGGCGACGATGCGCAGCGTCGCGGGATCGATCGCATACAGTGTATTCCCGAGCAACAGGAAGAGCCGTCCGGCGCCCGCCGCCACGACACCCGGCCCCGACCCCGCCCCGATGTTCGCGTCCGTGCCCGTGCCCCCGCCGCTCCCGGGTCCGCCGGGCAGCGCCTCCATGCCCGGGGGCAGGCGCGTCCCGGCGTCGGCGCGGCGCGGGCCGGTGGAGAGCATGAACCGCCGTCCGTTGCGCAGGCGGGCCACGCCGGGGTCCACGCCGCCGGTACGCACGCGCTCGTCAAGTCGCCAGCTCGCCCCGTCCGCGGAGAGGGCGGTCCAGCCGCCGAGTCCGGTGCCGTAAAAGCGCAGCCGCTCCCCCTCGACCACGACGCAGCCGAGCCAGGAGCGCTCCCCCGGCACGGACACGTCGTCGAGACGGCGGAAGCTCAGGCCGTCCTCGGAGACCGCATGGTACCCCCGGCCGGGGGCGCCCTGCACGGGCGCATAGTAGTGCCAGGTCGGGCCCCAGCGCACGACCGCGCAATCGATGACGCGTTCGCCCGCGACCGCAAAGCGAACGCCGGGTTCGAACCGATAGGTGCTGCCGTCCGTGCCGACCGCCGAGTAGGTCGCCTGGCCGGTGCTCCGGTCGGCACGCCGCGTGTCGGACGACGTGAAGTAGATGCGGATCCGGCCGTCCTCGAGGAGCGTGAGGGTCGGATCGTAGGGGCGCTCCAGGTACTCGGGGATTTCCTGGATCAGGATGGGCTGGGGCGCGGACCAGGTCTTGCCCTCATCCTCGGAGAGCACGGAGGCGACGCGATCGAAGGCTTCGGCGCGGTCGAAGGGGAACCACTGGAAGGCGGCGACGAGCCGGCCGCGCGGGTCGCGCACGAGCGTGGGCACGCCGCCGCGTTCGACGAGGCGGCGCGGCGCCGCGAAGGCGAGGCCGTCCGGCGATTCGTAGAGGGTGAGGTCGTTGTCCCATGGGCCGGTGCCCGCCGGCGGCGCCTGCCCCCACGCCAGGCTCGCGACGAGGGCGAGGGCGGCCGGGAGGGCGACGAGACCGGCGGCGACCGCCGCGCGCTGGATGCCCGCATGCGCCGCGGGCCTGGCCGTCTTCGCCATGCTGTCGATCTCCTGCGCGGACCCACGACGCGTCCCGGTGCCGCGGGCCGTGACACGTCCATCCCAGGCGGCGTCGGCGGACCCTGCCCCTGCCCCTGCCTCCGTCCGCTCACCGCGCCCGCGGCCCTTCCTTCGGGCCGGTCGTCTGCACCACCTCGAAGTCCGCCCCCTTCAACTTGCGGAATTCGTCGAGACCCTGGATGCGCTGGTCGGGTGCGATCGACAGGCGCCAGTCGCCGCCGTTGTCGGCCACGAACATGCCGTACTTCTTCAGACCCTTGAGGATCGCCTGCAGGTGCGGAGAAAAGCCCGAGACATCGAAGCCGGCGCGCAGCCGGAAACGCTCGCCCATGCGCGGCAGATTCGGGTCGGACTTGCTGCTCGCGCAGTGGCTTGCCGGGTAGACGTAGGCGTTCCGGCTGTTGCGCACGGTGAAGCGCAGGGCGTGCTGCACCATGCCCCGCTCGACCTCGTCGAAGCGGACGATGGCGGGGAAGATCGGCAGGCCGGCCGCGTCGGACGAGGTCCAGCGATCGGGGCGGAGCTTGTTCGTCTTGAGGTCGAAGGTGGCCGCGCAGGAAGCCTCCCAACCGGTGGGGGTCTTGCGCGCCTGCCAGAATTCGTAGAGCATCCGCTGGATCGGGTCGACGATGATGAGATGCCGGTCAGCCGGCTCCACGGTCTGCTGGGCCGCGTCGAGCGTGCGCCCGTCCAGCGGCCAGCCTTCGATCGGCGCGTTGTTGGGAACCGGGTATGGCCCCGGGTCGGACTCCTGGGGATACTTGAGGAGCTTCACCGCGACCCGCGGCTGATTCGCGGGGACCAGGATGAAGGCCATGTCGAGGTTGTACGCGAGCGGCTTGTCGGCCCCGACGGCGGCGATCATCTCCTTCGAGTTGGGGAGGAGCGGGCGTTTGGAGATGTCTTCGTTCCAGGCGCTGTCGGGGGGAAAGACCTGGAGTGCGGCGAGAATCCGATCGGCCTCCGGGGTATTGAACAGCACCGGGGCCTTGACGGCGGGCATGGCGGGCTTGTCGCCGGCGACGCCGCTGCCGGCGAACCCCAGCGCCGCCAGCAGCAGGCAGAGGACGGCGGCGCCCTGCCTGCCCGGGCGTGCGGGGGCGGGGAAACCCATGTCGGCGTCCTTCTTCATCCGGGTCTACCGGCCGCGCCGCCGCTCGTGCAGTTCCTCGCGCGGGGTCCGTTCGCGCACCGGCTCCGCGCCGCCCTCGGCCACGGGCTCGCGATCCACGTCGCCGAAGGTCTCGGGGAAGAGAATGCGCTCGTCCCATTCCGGCATGTCGAGGCAGCCGGACAGCGTGATGCGGATCTTCCACTCCTCCTTCTCGAGCGCCATATCGAAGCGCTTCTTGTATTCGGAGAAGATGTCGTGGGTGAAGATGACGATCGCGCGCTTGCCGTCGGCCGAGTAGCTGACGTCGGTGATGGTCCAGGCGACGAAGAGGTGGCGGATCAGCGCGCCGAAGCGCGTCTGGGTGTACATGAGGTAGTAGTCCATGTACGGATAGCGGATCTTGCTGTCGGACGAGAGGAGGTGGTAGGACTTGGCGTAGTCGTTGTTTCTAAGGAGTTCGCCGTATCTGGCCCAGACCTCCTTGGGCGGGACCTTGGCCATGCCGCCGGGGTCTTTGCCGGGTCCGCCGATGAGGCAACCGGGCAGGAACGAGAGCAGGGCGAAGACGAGGACGAGGGATGCTGTCTTGCGAGCCACCGATCTTCCTCCATTGACCCTTGAACCGGGTAGGGCGGCTGTTATACTGCGTTGCGCATTCATGCGCCTCCCCCCGCAGCACCATCGGGCCCATAGCTCAACGGCGGAGCAGGGGACTCATAATCCCTTGGTTGCCGGTTCGAATCCGGCTGGGCCCACCATCTTCCCCGGAGTCCCGCGCGGTGTCAACGGTTCTCAACCGGCTCCCCGCTTGCTCTCGGGGGCAGGCGGTCCGGCATCCCCCTGAGTCACCCGCGGGCGGGGCCGGAATCCCCACAAGTCCCACGAAATCCCGCCCAGAGTCGGCAGAGAGTCCGACGGGCAGTCCGACGGTCGGCGAATGATTCGTTGCGCCCGCGGTGCCGGTCGCGGCGGCCGTGGCGGCGGCGGCGGGAATGCCCGGCAGCGCGGCGAGCCCGGCGGCGAGGTCCACCTTGGCGACGTGCGCGTAACGGTCCAAGGTGAAGGCGGCGGAGTGGTGGCGCGCGAAAACCTGCGTCACCTTGGCGGAGGCGGTGCGCGATACCCAGGTTAGTCCCGTATGCCGCAGGGCGTGGAAGTCGAGCACGCGCCCGGCGTCGTCGCGGTAGGGGATGCCCGCGGGGGCGAGGTCGAGG
>JACRIP010000556.1 GCA_016220045.1 Planctomycetota bacterium | reverse complement strand
GAATTCCCCGAGGGCGAGGCCGCCCGGCTCGCGCGCGCCGCGCTGCAGGAACACCGCTGAGCGCGCGGCGCGGTGACTGTGCGGAGGAGACCGGCGCACAAATCTTGATGTCGGCGGTGGTCCGCGCAAAACCCGAGATTTGGCAGGGGCGGGCGTCTGCCTGTCCCCCGTAGCCGGAGGCGAAGGGGGATGCCCGCCCCAGGGTGGCCGGGCTGACAACCGTTGCTGGGCCGGCCACGATGGGTTGGCCACCGGGGCCGCCCCTACAGACCTGATCGTTGCCCACAAGTCCGGGCTGGACACCGTACCGATGGGGCGGGGCTTCGCCGCGACCGCCCCGTGGGCGTCCGGATCGTCGGGATTGTAGTACCGGGCTACAGCCCGGGTTCGTCGCCGGCCTTTAGGCCGGCTGCCCACGGCGTACTCCGGGCCGGAGACGGATCGAGCGGCCCTCTCCGGCGCGCGCGAGCCGGGCGGCCTCGCCCTCGGGGAATTCCTTGACCACGCGCTGCCACAGACGCTGGGCCGCCGCGGGCTCCTTGAGGTACGAGTGGCAGAGGCCGCGATAGTAGAGCATGCGCCCGAACTCCGCGTCGCCGGCGTAGCGCGCGAGCCAGGCGTCGATGTCGCGCGCGGCCGCCGCCCACTGCGCGAGGCGGATCTCGACATAGGCCAGCCGCACCGGCCCGACGCGCGCGGCGTCGGTCGCGCCCTGCGGGTCGAGGTCGAGCGCCTTGCGATAGGCTTCGGCCGCCTCGGTCCATTGCATGCGCGCATACAGAAGATCCCCGAGGCGCAGCCGGCCCGCCGCGTCCGTCGGGTGCTCGGTCGCGGCCGCGCGCAGTTTCCGCTCCTCCTCGAGCGCCGCGGCGAAGCGCCCGCGGACCTCGGCGGCGGCGCGGACGATGGCGTCGGCCTTCACACCCGTCAGGTCGTTGCCGACGCGGGCGAGGACGCCGCCGCTCGGCGTCAGGAAGACGAGCGTGGGCAGATCGACGACGCCGAAGCGCCGGATCAGGTCGTCGCGGGAGTCGGCATCGACGAAGACGCAGACGAAGTCGCGGCAGGCGGCGGCGACCGCGGGCTCGGGCAGGGTGACGCCCTCGAGCTGGCGGCACCAGGGGCACCAGGGCGCGGTCAGGTCGGCGAGGACCGGCTTGCCCTCCTTGGCGGCGCGCTCCAGGGCGCGCTCGTAGGAGTCGTCCCACTCGACCCCGCCGAGCACGCGGCGGTGGTCGCCGGCACGTGCCGCCGGCGTGACCGTGAGCGCGACCGTGCCGGCGAGAGCGCCCTCGGCGATTCGGGCGGTCACCGTATACGCGCCGGCGAGCGCGGCATCCGCCGCGGCCGGGACCGCGAACACGTTGCGGTGCGGCTCGAAGGCGTTCTCCGGCTCGACCAGCGACTCCGGCCGCTTGAGGAGCGAGGCGGCGTCCTGCTCGCCCCGCCGTGCGCTCCAGGCGAGACGCGGGACATGAAGCAGGCTGCCGGCGGCGTCGGCGAGGCGGACCTCCAGCTCGACGCGCCCGCCGGGGCCGGTCTCGGCCGCGGAGGTCAGGACCGCGAGCGTCGCCGGCGGGCCGAGGAGCGCGAGGGGCACGGTGGCGGTCGTGCCGCTCGCGCGGTCGCGCAGGGTGATCCGCTCTTCGCGCGACGGGGCGGGTCCCGCCGTAATGCGGGGCGGCGCGCCGACGGCGGCGGGGCCTGCGGACGGGTTCGGCCCGGGCGCCGCGGCCGCCGCCGTCTCGAGGGCGAGTCCGGCGCTCACCGACCACTCCGGATCGATGGCGACCGGGAAGCCGCGCTCGTCGAAGGCCTGCCAGACCAGGAGCGCCGGGAGCACCGGATCGCCGACGCCGACGCTCGCCGTGAGACGCATGACGGCATCGACGGCGCCGCGCATGTTGGCGTCGGCGCGGTCGGCCGCGAAGTACCCGAGCAGGAGTCGCGTCGCCGGTCCCGGCTCGGCGGCGGCGCGCGGGTAGGATTCCTCGAGGAGGGGGGAGGCCTTCAGGATCTGGTCGACGTAGCCCTGGGCCTCGCGCCGCTGCGCCTCGAACTCGCGCGCGGTCATGCGTCCGATCGCGAGCCGCGAATGGTGAAGCGCGAGGAGGTCCTTGCCGAGGGCGTGGTAGGCGCGACCGAGCCAGAAATCGGTGACCGGGTCCTCGGGCGCCAGGCGCTGGGCGCGCCAGAGCGGGAGGAGGGCGTCGTCCGAGTGGCCGGTGAGCTGCAGCAGCGCGCCGAGCCCGCGCCAGGCCTCCTGGCCATCGGGCTTACACCGGAGCGCCTCGCGGAACTGGCACATCGCGCGAAACGCGTTCGCGGTCTGGCGGTAGATTTCGCGCGCCTGCCGGAGGTGGCCCTGGTACTCCTCGTCGATTCCGGCGCGGGCGGGCCGGGCGAGCGGTGCGAGCAGGGCGAGGAGCAGGGCCGCCACGGGCAGCAGGCGGGCGGGGCGGGGTGCGCGCGCGGGGTACGGGGGGCGCGGCGTGCTTACGGTACGGAGGAAACGCGGATGATGCCGGATCAGCGAAGCGTGCATAGCGCCCTTTCCGGGCTGGGTGCCTGGGGTTGTCGCTGCGGGACGGGTGCCCACCTTGCAGGTCGTACGGCCGAGGGGGCGCGCCGTGGGGCGCGCCGAGTGTCCCGTCGAGGGCGAATCCAACGGTTCAGGAGCGCGCGAACGCTCGGGGCGCGCAGGCGAGGACGCCTGCGCCACAATGGCCGGAGACCTCTCGAACGATCCAGGAAACGCTCGGAGCCCTTGTGGCGCGGGCCTTCCGGCCTGCACCGCGAGGTCACCGGCGACGGAGTCTCACGGCGCTGGTGCGAACCCTGACGCATCCACACCCGCGTCGGCTCTTGCGACCGCCTCTTCAGGCGGAATCGCCGGCCGCGGACGATCCGCAAAGGCCCTTCGTTCCGCCTGAAGAGGCTGTCGTAAAATGTGCCGGGAGGGCGGAATCGGCGAGCTGACGGGGCGGACCCCTGTGTCCGCCCCGGGGTGGCCCGGCCGGCGACTATTGCGACAGCCTCTGAAGGCGGAACTACGAACGCACGTGTTCTCCGGACGACACTCCTTGTCCGCGGCGAGCCGCTTGAGCGTCGTCGTGCTACCGGTCCCTGTCGGAAGAGGTCGCATTCCGGGTCAATCTGCATTCTTCAATCTGCATTCTTCAATCGCCACGCCTCCCCCACCCCATTCACGCCTCACGCGCGCCGCTCGAGACCCGCTACACGTCCAGGTACTTCACTTCCAGCGCGTGCTTCTCGATGAAGTCGCGGCGCGGCTCGACCTCTTCGCCCATCAGGATGCTGAAGATGCGCTCGGCCTTGACCTCGTCCTCCTTGCGGATCTGCAGCAGGGTGCGGTGGCCGGGCTCCATCGTGGTCTCCCAGAGCTGCTCCGGGTTCATTTCGCCCAGTCCCTTGAACCGCTGGATGTCCAGGCCCTTCTGACCGATCTTGCGCACCGCCTTCGGCAGGTCGCGCAGGCAGAAGAGGAGGGTCTCGTCGTTCTCGTAGCGCAGAACGAAACGCGGACGCGCCTCGGCCTCGGTTTCGCGGAAATAGTCGGCGAGCGAGAAGCCGACCTGCTCGAGCTCGCGCAGGAGCGTCTCGATGTCGCGGTGCTCGAAGAGCTCGGTCTTCTCCAGGGTATCCACGTCGCCATTGCCGTTCGCGCCCTTGTCGACCAGGACGTCGTCGTGATCGACGATCATCAGCTCGCGTCCGGTGGATTCCCGATGCGTGGCCACGAGCGACTCGAGCTCGCGGTCGTCGAGCAGGAACTTCTCGACCTTGTTGAGGACGACGCGATAGACCGGCAGGCGGCCGTCGGCGGCGCGCAGGGCGAGGTAGCGATCGAAGAGGACGCCCTTGCGGCCGACGGAACGCCCCTGTTCGTCGAAGCGCACGAGCAGCGTGACGAGGGCGCGCAGGCGGTCGCCCTCGAGGGCGATCGACTCCTTCAGGGACTCGAAGGAGGTGCCGTCGAGGCCGAGGTCGAGGAGCGCGTCCTGCATGTCCTTCTCGTTGCGCACGTACTCCTCCTTCTTGCGGCGCTTGATCTTGTAGAGCGGCGGGCAGGCGATGAAGACGTGCCCCTGCTCGATGAGCTGCGCCATGTGGCGGAAGAAGAAGGTGAGGAGGAGGGTGCGGATGTGCGAGCCGTCGACGTCGGCGTCGGTCATGATGATGATCTTGCCGTAGCGGAGCTTGGCGAGGTCGAAGCCGTCGGGCCCGTCGGAGCCGATGCCGGTGCCGATGGCGCTGATGAGGGTGCGGATTTCCTCATGGGCGAGCATCTTGTCGATGCGCGCCTTCTCGACGTTGAGGATCTTGCCCTTGAGGGGGAGGATGGCCTGGAAGCGGCGGTCGCGGCCCTGCTTGGCGGAGCCGCCGGCCGAGTCGCCTTCGACGATGTAGAGCTCGGTGGAGGCGACGTCGCGCGACGAGCAGTCGGCGAGCTTGCCCGGGAGATCGCCCGAGGAGAGGGCGCCCTTGCGCCGCGCCAGGTCGCGGGCCTTGCGCGCCGCCTCGCGCGCGCGCGCCGCGAGCAGGGCCTTCTCGACGATCGTGCGCCCGGTCTGCGGGTGCTCCTCCAGGTAGGTGCCGAGCCGGTCGTTGGTGATCTGCGTGACCAGCCCTTCGACCTCCATGTTCGTGAGCTTGACTTTGGTCTGGCTCTCGAACTGCGGATTCGGGATCTTGACGTTGACGACCGCGGTCAGGCCTTCCCGGTAGTCTTCGCCCTGCGGCAGCGTCTCGTCCTTCTTCATCGCCGCCAGGTTCTTCGCGTAGGCGTTGAGCGTGCGCGTCAGCGCGGTGCGGAAGCCCGAGAGGTGGGTGCCACCGTCGTGCGTGTTGATGCTGTTGGCGAAGGAGTAGACGGTCTCGCTGTAGCCGTCGTGGTATTGGAGCGCGACCTCGACCCAGACGCCGCCCGCATCCTGGACTTCGAAGTAGACGATGTCGGCGTGGAGGGTGGTCTTGCCGTGGTTCAGGTGCTCGACGAAGGCCCTGATGCCGCCGTCGTAGTGGAACTCCTCGCTCTTGCCGTTGCGGTCGTCGGCGATGGTGATGGAGAGGCCGCGATTGAGGAAGGCGAGCTCGCGCAGGCGGTTGGCGAGGAGGTCGTAGGAGAAGACGGTTTCGGTGAAGAGGGTGGCGTCGGGCTTGAAGAGGACCTTGGTGCCGCGGCGGCGGGTGATGCCGAGCTTGTCGACCGGGGTCTTGGGCTCGCCGCGCTCGTACTTCTGGAGGTACTCGAAGCCGTCGCGCCAGACCACGACCTCGAGCCATTCGGAGAGGGCGTTGACGGCGGAGACGCCGACGCCGTGCAACCCGGCGGATACCTTATACGAATTGTGGTCGAACTTGCCGCCCGCGTGGAGCATGGTGAGGACGACCTCGAGCGCGGAGCGGTTCTGCTCTTTGTGAGTGTCGACGGGGATACCCCGACCATCGTCGGTGACGGCGCAGGAGCCGTCGGCGCCGATGCGGACGAGGATGTTCTTGCAGTGGCCGGCCTGGGCCTCGTCGACGGAGTTGTCGACGACCTCGAAGACGAGGTGGTGGAGGCCCTTGGTCGCGGTGTCGCCGATGTACATGCCGGGGCGGGTGCGCACGGCCTGGATATCGCCGAGGACCTGGATGTGGTCGGCGGTGTAGCCGGGCGAGCCGGGGGGGAGGGCCGCTCCCGGGTCGGCGGCCGGCGCGTCCGCCGCGGGCGGGGCCGGCGCGGGCGGGGTGGCCGCGGGCTCGGCGACGACCGTGGCCGTCGCCCCCGCGG
>JACRIP010000016.1 GCA_016220045.1 Planctomycetota bacterium | reverse complement strand
GGGAGCTCGATGAGCAGGTGGCGGCGGTCGGCGGCCCGGGGGGGGCGGCGGGAACGGCCGCGGCGCCCCCGTCGCCGGCATCGCCGACGGCCCGCGCGGCCTGGAACGCCTGGGCCCCCGTCTGGAGCGGCCGCCTCGAGGCCCTGGCGACACGACTCCGGGGATACCCGGAGGACGCGCGCGTGCGCTTCTTCTTCCCTGCCGCGAGCCGGGTCTTCGGGCGCGCGCCGGACTGCCTGCGCCGCGCCTTCGCGGAGGGCGCCCTGGCGGCGGCGGGCAACCCGTCGGCCAAGTTCGTCGAACGCGCCGCGTACTTCCGGCGTGCGCGCCTGGAGATCGAGCGGCGGGTGGCGGCGGAGGCCGGGGCCGGGGAGCGGGGCGGAAAGAAGGGCGGACGGGACGGCGGGGAAGGCGGGGGAAAGTAGTCGTTCGATTGGATCCCGTACGGATCCAAGGTCCAAGGTCCAAGGTCCAAAGTCCAAGGTCCAAGGTCCAAGGTCCAAGGTCCGAGTCTAAAGTCTCGATGCTCAAGTCCAACCCGCACCAGCGGTGGACTTTGGATCCCTACTGTGCGCGTTCTGGTATTGGTTTCCAGGGGGGCTTCCCGCGCGGGCAAGACTTTGGACTTTGGACTCGGGACTTTGGACTCGTAGGGCCGGCGGTCATGGCCTGCCGAGACCCTTCGGCGCCACGCCGACCGTCGACGCCACGATGTAGCGCGGTCGCGCGCGCGTCTCGTCGAGTGCACGCCAGAGATACTCGCCGAGCATGCCCAGCATCATCATCTGCACGCCGCCGAGGACGAGCAGCACCGCCAGCACCCCGGTCCAGCCCGACGGCAGCGCCGCGTGCAGCGCGCCCTGTACGATCAGCCCGAACGCCACCAGGAAGCCCACCGTCGAGACCGCGACCCCGAGGTAGCTCATCAGCCGGATCGGCACGTAGGAGAAGGAGACCAGACTGTCGATCGCGAACTTGATCTTGCGGCCCAGGGTCCACTTCGAGCGGCCGTGCATCCGCGCCTGCTTGGTGTAGTTGACGCAGGCCTGCTCGAAGCCGGACCAGAGGATGAGCCCGAGCGTCGTCGAATTGGTTTCGGTGATGGCATTCACCACGTCCATCACCTTGCGGTCCACCAGCAGCATGTCGGCGCCGGCGGGCGGCGTGTTGGGCAACGCGAGCCGCCTCAGGAGAGTCCAGTAGAGCATGGAGGGCAGGCGCGAGTACCAGGGATCGGTGTGGCCCGCGCGCACGGCCCAGACCACGTCGAACCCCTCCCGCCACTTGGCGGTCATGAGGGGAATGTCCTCGGGCGGGTCCTGGCCGTCGGCCGCGAGGATCACCGCGGCGTCGCCGGTACAGTAGGCCATGCCGGCGGCGAGGGCGGCGTGGCTGCCGAAGTTGCGGCTGAAGCGGACGGACTTGACGCGCGGGTCGCGCGCCGCCAGCTCGCGCAGGACCTGGGGCGTGCGGTCGGTGCTGTGGTCGTCGACGAAGACGAACTCCCACTCGCCGCCCGCGGCGGCGGCGACCCGCGCGAGCCGTTCGTAGAGCGGCGGCAGGTTCTCCTCCTCGTTGTAACACGGGAGGACGGCCGAGATCAGCATACGGCTCCTACCCGAGTTTCGCGAGCGCGTCCTGGACCGCCTTGAGGTCGCGCGCCTCCGGGGTCTTCTCCTGGACCTGCACGAAGGCGACCGTGCCGGCCGGGTCGACGATCACGGTCGCGCGCTGGCTGATGAACCCGACTTTCGGGTGCTCCAGGCCGTACTTCCTGGTGACCTCGAGCATGGGGTCGGCGAGCAGGTCGTGACCGATGTTGCGCGCCTTCTTGAACTCGCGGTGGCTCCACATGCTGTCGCGGCTGATGCCGACGACGACGCGGTTCGGGCCGTAGAGCGTCTTGTCGGTCGAGATCGCGCAGTTCTCTTTCTCGCAGGTCGGGCTCCAGTCGAGCGGGTACCAGAGGAGGACGACGGCCTTGCCGCGCTGCGCGGCGAGCGACCATTCCTTGTCCTCCTGGTTCTTCAGGGTGAACTCCGGCGCCGGGGCGCCGACGGCGATGACGGGCATGGCAAGGCTCCTGTCGCTGGGGGTCTGCGGCGGTCCGCGGCGGGAAAGGCCGCGCCGGGGCGGGAGTGTACGCGATGCCCGGCGCGAGGTCAAGGGGTCCATCCGCCCCTTCCTGGCGCTTGACCCACTGCGGTCTGCCGGGTATCCTGGACCGCTTACCGGATCGACCCCCCGACCCCCCCATCCCCCCACCCGACGCGGGACGTGCGCATGAAGGCCGCTCTCAAGGTCATCAAGGGCAAAGGCGCCGGCGTGACCTACCCCCTCGTCCAGGGCCGCCGCCTCACCTGCGGCAACGGCGAGGGCTGCGACCTCCTCCTCGGCGAAGTCGGCGTCTCGCGCAAACACTTCGCCGTCGAATTCGACGGCCGCACCGCCACGCTCATCGACCTCGGCTCCACCAACGGCACCTACGTCAACGGCCAAAAGGTCTCCACCACACCCCTGCTCCAGGACGACATGGTCGTCGTCGGCCAGCTCGTCATGCAGTTCGGCTTCACCCGCGAGGAACCGACCGCCGTTTCCCACGAGTCCATCCGCTTCGTGGACGACCCGTGGCGAAAAAAAGAGGGCGACATCCTCAAGAAGCTGCAGAAGACCGAGAAGCTCTTCATCGACTCGATCATCGAGGTCTACGCGGGCGAGAAGATGGAGCGCATGAACCGCGCGCTGTCGATTCTCTACCGGGTGGGGAACATCCTCTCGGCGGGCGGCGACCTCGACCCGATGCTCGAGCAGGTGATGAAGGAGATCTGCGACGCCTTTCGGCCGGACGCGGGGGTGGTGCTGCTCGGGCGCGAGGGGACGGACGAGCTGGAGTCGAAGGTCGTGTGGGTCAAGGACGGACGCCGGCCGTCGAGCGGGATTCCGCTCTCGCGCACCGTCATCGACAAGACGGTGAAGGGCGGGCTGGCGATCCTGGCGAACGACCCGCAGTCGGACGAGCGCTTCTCGACCTCGAAATCGATCTGCGACTACCAGATCAAGTCGGTGATCTGCGTGCCGCTCGAAGCGCAGCAGCAGGTGCTGGGCGCGCTCTACCTGGACTACGCGAGCGGCTCGAAGACCGCCTTCCAGGAGGGGGACCTCGATCTGCTGGGCGCGATCGCGAAGGAGGTGGGGCTGGCGATCGAGCGCATCCGGCTGACCGATCAGATCAAGCACCTGTCCCTCAACGCCGTGCGCGCGCTGGTGGCGGCGATCGATGCGAAGGACCCGTACACCAGCGGCCATTCCGAGCGCGTCGCGGCGGTTTCGGTGCTCCTGACCAAGGAGCTGGAATGGAGCGAAACCGACGTCGAGCTGATCCACATGTCGGGCATCCTGCACGACGTCGGCAAGATCGGCATTCCCGAGTCGATCATCCAGAAGCCCGCGCGCCTGACGCCGCAGGAATTCGAGACCATGAAGCGGCATCCGGTGATCAGCGAGAAGATCCTGCGCGAGTTCGCGAAGAACGAAAGCGTCCTCGGGGGGATCAAGTATCACCACGAGCGGCTGGACGGGAAGGGGTACCCGGACGGGCTGACCGGCGAGCGGATTCCGCGGATGGCCAAGGTAATTGCCGTAGCCGACGCCTGGGACGCGATGGTGACCCGGCGCGCGTATCGCGGCGCGATGCCGCACGAGCAGGCGATGGCGGAGGTGGTGCGCTGCCGCGGCGTCCAGTTCGAGGCGGAGGTGTGCGACGCGCTGGCGCGGCTCTACCAGCGGGGCGCGCTCGGGTCGCTCTACGCCGCCGTGCCGGAAATCGACTATCCGCACGAGGTGCCGCCGCCGCCTGCGCCCGACCCCTCCGCGGCGCCGACGCCGGGGACGAATCCGTCGGCGATCTTCACGTCGACGCAGCCGATCACCCTGCCGCCGCCCAGCGCGGTCCTCCCCGACGCGGCGGGCGAGGAGCCGAAAACCGAGGGGGCGGCGACGGCGAACCTGTCCATCCTGAACGCGAACGGCGGGAGCTCATCGGGGTCGACCACTCGAAAGGACCAGACATCATGACGCATCAGGAAATCGTCGATCTGCTCGGCGCCCAGGCGGAGCGCCTGCTCGGTCACACCTGCAAGACCATCAAGCGCGAAGACCTGCACCTGCCCGGCCCGGACACCGTCGATCGCCTGTGGGTCGGCTCCGATCGCCACCCCGCCGTGCTGCGCAACCTGGGCGCGATCCTCGGCCACGGCCGGCTCGGCGGCACCGGCTACGTCTCGATCCTCCCCGTCGACCAGGGGATCGAGCACTCCGCCGGCGCCTCCTTCGCCCCGAACCCGTGCTACTTCGATCCCGAGAACATCGTCAAGCTCGCTCTCGAAGGCGGTTGCAACGCCGTCGCCTCCACGCTCGGCGTGCTCGGCGCCGTCGCCCGCCGCTACGCGCACAAGATCCCCTTCATCCTCAAGATCAACCACAACCAGCTTCTCAACTACCCCGACCAGTTCGACCAGACGCTCTTCGCCTCGATCCGCCAGGCCTTCGACATGGGCGCGGTCGCGGTCGGCGCCACGATCTACTTCGGGTCGCCGGAATCGAACCGCCAGATCGTCGAGGTGAGCCGGGCCTTCGCCGAAGCGCACTCCCTCGGCCTGGCGACCGTGCTCTGGTGCTACCTGCGCAATCCGGGCTTCAAGAAGGACGGCGTGGACTACCATGTCGCCGCCGACCTGACGGGTCAGGCGAATCATCTAGGGGTGACGATCGCGGCGGACATCATCAAGCAGAAGCTGCCGGAGAACAACGGCGGCTACAATGCGATCAAGTTCGGCAAGACCTCGAAGGCGGTGTACGAGAAGCTCACGAGCGATCATCCGATCGACCTCTGCCGCTACCAGGTGGCGAACTGCTACATGGGGCGGGTGGGCCTGATCAATTCGGGCGGCGCGAGCGGCGCGAACGACCTGGCGGAGGCGGTCTCGACCGCGGTGATCAACAAGCGCGCGGGCGGCATGGGGTTGATCTCCGGGCGCAAGGCCTTCCAGAAGCCGATGAAGGACGGGATCACGCTCCTGAACGCCATCCAGGACGTGTACCTGTGCCCGCAGGTCACGGTGGCGTAGGGGCGGGGTCATTCGACGTCGATCCAGCTCCGGCAGCACGGAGGTCATCGGCCATGAAGGTGAAAGCGACGTTCGCGAAGGACGGCGAGTGGTGGGTGGGGTGGGCGGAGGCGGTGCCCGGGGCTCTCACTCAGGGAAAGACCCTGCGGGAGGCGCGGGCCAATCTGCGCGATGCGATCCGCGAGATCCGGAAGCCCGCGGATCTGTCGGCACTGCCCAAGCGCCGCGTGGTCGTCGAGGAACTCGAGGTGTGAAGCGCCAGGAGCTGCTTCACCACGGCTGCGCCCTGCTTCGGGAGGGGGCCAAGCACAGCGTGTACGTGAACCTCGCCGACACGCGCCGGACCGCGACCGTCCCTCGGCATCGGGAGGTCGTGGACCTCCTGGCGCGCAAAATCTGTCGTCAGCTCGGGGTGCCGGAACGGTAGTGGGCCTGCAACTTCGACGTCGGGAGTGCGAGTGCGAGCGTGTTCGTAGTGCGCAGCTTCGGCTGCGCCCACCGGCTCAAGCGGCCTGCGGGCGCGGCCAAAGCCGCGCACTCCGGACACGCAGCGCCTGAACCCGGCGCATCGACGTGGAAGGCCCAGTAGTCCTCCGGCGCCGGATTTGGGCGATGGGGTCCGTGGGTGTGCGGGTGGTGCCCGGCCTCAGCCGCGCCCGCCCGCTCATGCGGCCCGAGTTCGGAGCCGACGCCGGTTGGGGGCTCCCCCGGCTTCCGTGCGACCATCTCGCCGAGCGTGCACGCCACCGGCGGAGGAGCGGATTCCCCGTCGGCGGAGCGTCTCACGCGCCGGCCGGGCCCGCCGCCGCGGCGGGGGGGAGGGGCGCGGGCGGGCGCGGCGGCGAATTGGCGGAAGCCCCGGACGTCGCAGAAGCGGTCGGCGTGGTCGCCGCCGCGCCGCGCGC
>JACRIP010000553.1 GCA_016220045.1 Planctomycetota bacterium | reverse complement strand
GGAGCGCATGCAGGGGCGCTGGGAGCAGATCGACTCCGACCGCGACGGCTTCGCGACCCTGGCCGAACTCAAGGCGCGCGATGCGCGGGTCGGCGGCGGCGCGGGCGGGGGCGAGCGCGGCCGCGGCGGAGAGGGCGAAGGCCGGCCGCCTGGGACCGGCGGCGGCGCGGCCACCGGCGAGCGCGCCGGCGGGAACGCCTACCAGCCTTCCGCCCCGTTTACGGCTATCACCGTAGGCACCGGCTCGCCCAAGTACGACCCGGAACGCTCCGGCCCGTGCACGCTGATCCAGCACCAGGGGCGCTACTACCTGGTGGACGTCGGCAACGGCACCCAGGCCCGCCTGGAGGAGGCCGGGATCCCCACCCGGCAGATCGCGGGCCTGCTCCTCACCCACCACCACCTCGACCACAACGAGGAGTTCATTCCGCTCTTCCTCCACCCGCGGCTTGCCGGTCAAAAGCTGGAGGTCTTCGGGCCGCCGGGCACGGCGAAGCTCGCCGCGTTCGTCGAGGAGATCTACCAGGAAGACCTGAGCTACCGGCTGCAGCGGCGCGGGCGCACCCTGGCGGACCTCGGGGCCGCCCCGGTGCGCGACCTGGCGGGCGGCGAGAGCTTCGCCCTCGGCGCCCTGCAGGTGAAGACCGCGCGCGTCAACCACACGATCCACACCGTGGCCTACCGCTTCGAGGCCGAGGGCCGCTCGATCACGGTCTCGGGCGACCTGACGTACTCGGAAAGCCTGATCGAACTGGCGCGGAATGCCGACGTGCTGGTGATGGACTCCGGCGCCGCGGTCGTGCGCTCCGGCGCGGCGGGAGGCGCGGCCGGAGGCGGCGGGGACCGGGCGGAAGGCGGGCGCGAAGGCGCGGCGGGCGGCGAGCGCGTGCGCGCGCACTCGACGCTGGAAGAGGTCGCGGGCATGGCGGAGAAGGCCGGCGTCAAGCGGCTGGTGCTCACCCACATCGCGATTCCCAGCGTTGACGAGGCGGCGACGGTCGCGGCCGTGGGCCGGCTGTATCACGGCGAGGTCATCGTCGCGCGGGACCTGCTGGAGGTCGTCCCGGCGGCACCCGCTGCCGCGCCGGCCGAATCCGGCAAAACCCCGAGCGGGGCGGGCGGCCGGACGCGCGTCTATGTGAACGCGGCGGCGGTCGGCCCGGCCCGGGACGGGCGCGCGTGGGCGACGGCCTTCGCGGGGGTGCAGGAGGGCCTGGACGCGGCCGCGCACGCGGGTGGGGGCGATCTCTGGGTCGCGCGCGGAACCTACACGCCGACCGGCGGCGCCGACCGCGCGGCGTCGATCCGGCTCTCGGGCGGCGTCGCGCTCTATGGGGGATTCGCCGGAACCGAGTCCGCACTCGACGAACGCGACCCGGAGGCGAACCCGACCGTGCTTTCGGGCGACATCGGCGTCGTGGGCGACGACCGCGACAACTCCTACCACGTGGTGACCGGTGCGGACAACGCCCTGCTGGACGGCTTCACGATCTGCGGCGGCCGCGGCGCCGAAGTCGGCGGCCCGGGCGGGGCGGGCGGTGGCGGGCAGGCGGGCGGGGGCGCCCGCCGGGGTCCGCCGGGCGGTGGCGGGCAGGCCGGCGGTCAGATCCATGTAACGCCCGATGCCGTCCTGCGGGGCGCGAACCCCGGCGCGGGCGCCGGGATGCTGAATTTCCAGTGCGCCCCGACCGTGCGCAACTGCCTGTTCCGCGACAACCGCGCGGGCAAGGGGGGCGCCATGTACAACATGGTCTGCCGCAGCTTTCCGCCCCGCCCCGACGCGACCGTTCCCGCGCCGCAGATCCTCGACTGCCGCTTCGTCGGCAACTCGGCGCGCGGGCGCGGCGGCGCGATCGCCAACGACCTCGGCACCAGCCCTACCCTGCGCGGCTGCAGTTTCATCGGCAACGCCTGCGACGAGAAGGGCGGCGCCATCTATAACGATTTCGGGTGCTCGCCGCTGCTGGTGAATTGCCTGTTCGCGGAGAATCGCGCGCGCTCGGCCGGCGCGCTGGGCAATGACGGCGGCTCCTCGCCGGTGTTGGTGCACTGCACCTTCACGCGCAATGTCGCGCTGGAGGAGGGCGCCGCGCTCTACCAGGGGACCGGCCCGGCCAACAGCCCGGTCCTGGTCGGCTGCATCCTCTGGGAGGATGCCTGCGCGAACGGTCCGGCCGAGGTTTTCAACTGGCACGACAACGACCCGTTCGTGAGCGGGTCCTGTATCCAGGGTGGATACCCGGGCGAGGGGAATTCGGCCGCCGACCCGCTGTTTGCCGACCCCGCCGCGGGAGACTACGGATTGCGGCCCGGGTCGCCGTGCGCGGGGATCGGGCACACGGCGGCGACGTCGGCGGCCGTGATCGAGGAGGCGCGGCGCCGCGCGCCGGCAGGCTCGGCGGGACGCCGGCCGGAGGCGGCGGCGCGGCCGTCCGCGCCCGCGGGTGCGCCGGTCGCGGTCGTCTACGTCAACGCCGAACACGCGGCCGGGCCCGGGGACGGATCGTCGTGGGGCTCCGCCTACCGTTCGCTGGGGGCGGCGCTTGCCGCGAACGCCGGGACGCACGTGGAAGTGTGGGTCGCGGCCGGGACCTACCGGCCGGGCGAGGAGGGGAGCGCCCGGACCGCCTCGTTCGCGCTCTGGCCCGGGGTGGAGATCTACGGCGGGTTCGGCGGCCGGGAGGCGCGGCGGGCGGAGCGTGACCCGGCTTCCCGCGCGACCGTGCTCTGCGGCGACCTCGGCCGTGCCGGCGATCCCGCGGACAACGCCTACCACGTGGTGGTCGGCGCCGACCGGGCCGTGCTCGACGGCGTGACGGTGTGCCATGGCAACGCCGACGGGCGCACGCGCGACGCCAAGGGCGGCGGGCTGGTCAACTACCCGCCCGGCCCGCAACTCGGCCCGATGGGGGCGGCGATCGGGTATTCGCCGGTCCTGCGCAACTGCACCTTCACCCTCAACCTGGCCCGGGAGGGCGGGGCGGTCTACAGCTTCGACCGGGGCACCCCCGAGTTCGTGGACTGCCGCTTCCTCGAGAATTCAGCCGAATACGGCGGCGCGGTGGTGGACCGGGTCGGGGTGCGGTCGAGCTTCACGCGCTGCGTCTTCGAGCGCAATGCGGCGGCGCGGCGGGCGGGGGCGATCTACCTGGACTACGGCGCCCGCCCGACCCTGGAGGAGTGTCGCTTCGTGGCGAATCGCGCGGGCGGGGCCGGGGGGGCGCTGGCGCTGGTGAGCCGGGCCTCGCAGCTTGAGGCGACGATCCCGCTCTTCCGGAAGTGCGTTTTCGAGGGGAATCGGGCGGGCACGGTCGGCGGCGCGCTGGCGGCGCTCGACAACGCGATCGGGGGGCTGGAGGAGTGCACGCTGACGGACAACGTGGCGCAGCGCGGCGGCGGCGCGCTGGCCCTGGAAATGCGCTCGCGCTGCGTGCTGCTGGAGTGCCGGCTGACGGGCAATCGGGCGGAGGAGGGGGAGGCGGAGGCCGCGACGGATACGACCTCGTCGGTGAGCCGCAATCGCGCGGACTGGCCCGATCAGGGCGCGGCGGCTCCGGGGGCGGGAGCGGCGCCGCCCGGCGGTGCGCCCGGCGGCGGCCCTGCCGGTTCGCGGCAGCGGCGGTGAGTGATCCTTCACGGGAGAAGGTAGCCATGGACACGTCGAACGGACGCCCGATCTACCGGCCCAGCGGTCAGATCGAGGGGCAGATCTTCCTGCCGCTCGCGCTCGCGGTCTTCGCGGCGAGCGGAGCCCTGGGGGTTGCCATGCACGGGCTCTTTCGCGAGGGGTGGTACTTCCACATCCTGGTTCCGGCGGTCTTCTCCCTCCTGATCGTCGGCCTGCTCTGGCAGGTCATCACGTACGGCCGCTGCCGCAACCGTCTGGTCGCCGGACTGCTGGGCGGAGCCTGCGGCCTCCTTCTCTTCATCTCCTACTTCCACTCCGGCCAAATCGATCGGCATGGAATCGAGCGCTGGTACCGGCTGGATTCCCTGCCGGAGTATGTTGGATACCGTATGAAGACGGACACCATCACCGAGGAGAGGAAGGTCACGACGAGCGTCTTCGCGAATGGGATGAACGCCGTCCTGGGGCTGGGCCTCACGCTCTGGCTGACGGTGTGGTACGCGCAGAAAGTTGCGGCGCGCGCGTATTGTGAGAGCTGCGGCAGATGGACGGAGCGGGATCAAGCGTTCCTGGAGAAGGGGCGCGGAGAGGGGGTTCGGGTCGCGCTGGAAACGGGCAAGCTCGCCGAACTCCGACTGGTGCCGGCCTTCGAGCCGTCGCTGCGCAGCCGACATTGCGGGCTGCTGATCGAGTACTGTCCGCCGCGGCCGGGCGGGGGCGGCCCCTGCCCCTGCTTGCTGTCGGTCAAGGAGGTCAGCAAGTCCGGCGCGGGTCGGTACAACAAGGTAGAGGGCGCGCTGGGCAAGAGCATCCTCCGGCAGGTACAGCTCACGCCGGAGGAGGTCGCGGCGCTGGGTGCGCGCTTCCCGGAGTTCTGGAAGAGCCACAAACCGCCGGGCGGGCGCTGAGGCGGCCGGAAAAAAGCTGCGAGCCGTGGCACTTCGGTGCAGGCCGGAAGGCCTGCGCCACAATTGCCGGAGACCTCTCGATCGATCGCAGAGCTGGCGGGGCGGACACGGGGGTCCGCCCCTACGCCAGTACAAGGTTCTTGGTAGGGGCGGACCCCCATAAGCGCTAACCTTGTTTTCTTCGTAACCACGGGGGTTTCTGGGCGCCTAACCTAATAAAAAGGGGATACGTCCCCTTGAAGTAGCGAAAACCCCCGAGAATTGGTCGGTTTTCTAGGTTAGCGCCTATGGGGCGGACCCCTGTGTCCGCCCCGGGGTGGCCCGGCCGGCGACTATTGCGACAGCCTCTGAAGGCGGAACTACAAACGAGCCGAATGGCCGATCTATGGTCCTTGGCACCGCGTACGGTTCGTCTGCCCGGGGCGGCGATTAGCGTTGTAGTGCCAGGCTGCGGTCGAAGCCCGGCCTCTTGCGACAGGCTCTGAAAGCGGAACTGCAACCGATCCAAGTACCGGGGGCGTGGGCTGCGACGCCATTCAGGAATCGCCACAGTAGTGGTCCGGTGCAGGCCGCCGCGCGCCGTTCCCGACCGCCAGCGCCACTTCTTCTCCGCCTCGAGCCGCTGGTAGATCTGGAAGACCTGCGGGTCCAGCCGCTCCAGCTCCGCCCGGTTGGCCTCCACGCGCAGGCGCTCGCGCTTCCTGCGGTACAACCAGTAGATCAGCGCGAGGACGAGAATCCCGATCGCGAGCAGGGCGCCGCCGGCCATGCGGCCCGCCGCGGCCCCGACCCGCACCGCCACATAGAGCAGGAACAGTCCGCCGCCGCCCGCGCGCAGCAGGCCGCCGACCGCCGAGTGGACGTTGTTCTTCGCCGTCTCCATCGTCGGATCGACGATCACCGCCGCCTTGTACGCGGCGACCGCCTCGAAGGCCCGCTTCTGCCGCTCCAGCGCGACGCCCAGGTTGTTCAGCGTGACCGCGTCGTTCGGGTCAAGCTCCAGGCTGCCGCGGTAGTGGGCCTCGGCGGCCCGGGGATCGGCGGCGAGGAACTGGTCGCCGAGCAGGCGCCGGTAGTCGGCGTCATGCGGGTTGAGGCGGACGGCCTCCGCAAAGGCCGCGCGCGCGTCGTCGCGCCGCTTGAGGTCGACCAGCGCCAGTCCGCGCACGTAGAACGCCGACGCCGCCTCCGGCTCCAGCCGCACCGCTTCGTCCGCCGCCGCCAGCGCCTCCTGCGGCCGTTTGAGATTGCGCAGCATCAGCGAGCGCAGCCGATGCAGCGCCGGCTCATCGGGTGCATGCCCGAGGCCGGTCTCGGCGGCGGCGAGCGCCTCGCGGAAGCGTTGCAGGCCGGAGAGGGCGACGACCAGCAGGCAGTGGGACTCCGGGTGGGACGGTTCGGCGGCGACGGCGGCGCCGGCCTCGCGCAGCGCCTCCTCGTAGCGATGCAGATCGTTCGCCGCCTGGGCGCGCCGGCGCGCGGAGAGGCCGTCGGACATGATCGGAATGCTCCGCCGGACGAGATGTCGCCACCGGGTTTGGAGGTGTGGAGGTTTGGAGGTTTGGAGGGACGCCGGGGCAGGGGGATGCGGTGGGATTCCTCCGAAGCGTACTGCCTACCTCAGGCATCTCCAAACGGCCCAAACCTCCAAACCTCGAAACCCCAAAACCGCCAAACTCCCAAACTTCGAAACTCCCAAACTTCGAAACCTCCAAACCCGAATAACGACGGGGCCGGGCCTCCTCACGGAAACCCGGCCCCGGGAATTACCCTGGCGAATCGAATCCGGTCACGCGGTCGTTATTCGCGCTGACCGTAGTCGTCTTCGCGCTCGAAGTTGTCGGTCGACGGCCGCGGACGACGTTCCTCGTCGTCGCGCGGCGGCGGGGGCGGAGGAGGCGGCAGGGGACCGCGCCGCGGAGCGCGCTCGCCCGGCCGATCTTCCCAGAGCCGCGGCGGCCGCTCAGCGGCCGGACCCCGCGCTCCGGGCACTACCGGGGGAGGAGGCATGCCGGGCCCACCCGGGCCGCCGGCCTCGCGACGCGGACCCCGCTCGAACCCGCGCTCCCGCTCGACGCCGCGTTCCGGCGTGCGCTCGGGACCGCGCTCCCGCTCGGGTCCGCGCTCGAACCCGCGGTCACGCTCCGGCCCGCGGTCGAAACCGCGGTCCCGGTCCTGCCCGCGCTCCGGCGCGCGTTCGCGCTCCGGCCCGCGTTCGAACCCGCGCTCCCGCTCCGGCCCGCCCCGCTCGAACCCGCGCTCGCGCTCGGGTCCGCGCTCCGGTCCGCGTTCGAATCCGCGCTCCGGCCCGCGCTCCGCCCGGTCCGGAGTGCGTTCCGGCGTGCGCTCGAACCCGCGCTCCCGTTCCGCGCCCCGCTCCGGTCCGCGCTCGAACCCGCGCTCGCGCTCGGGCCCGCGCTCGAACCCACGGTCACGCTCCGGGGTGCGCTCCGGTGCACGCTCCGGGCGCTCCCGGTCGAAGCCGCGCTCCGGCCGCTCGCCGCGCTCCCCCGCGAAGGGGGCGCGATCGCGCTCCGGCGTGCGCTCGGGTCCGCGCTCACGCTCGAAGCCGGCCCGCTCCGGGGCCCGCTCCGCGCTCCGTTCCGGACCCCGGTCGAGGCCGCGTTCGCCCCGCTCCGGCGCCCGTTCGACGCGCTCGGGCGCCCGGTCGACGCGCTCGGGCGCGCGCTCGACGCGTTCCGGTGCCCGCTCGGGGCGCTCCGGTCCGCGCTCGAACCCGCGCTCCGGTCCCCGTTCCTGCACCCGTTCCGGCGCACGCTCGCGCATCGCCGGGGGCGGCAGCGGCCGGGCCGGCCGATCCATCGGCCCGCGCCCGCCTTCCGCGACTACCGGAGGCGCGACCGGCGCGGGAGGCATCGCCGCCGCCGCCGGGACGACCGGCGCACCCGCCGGAATCGCCGCCGCCGCCGGGGCCGCGCCGCCGCCCGTCGCCGCGCGCTCGTCGATCATCACCTGCTTGCGCGACAGCCGCACCCGGCCGGTGTCGTCGATGTTGATCACCTTCACGCGGATCTTGTCGCCGACTTTCACCGCGTCGGCCACCGCCTTCACGTACCCCTCCGCCAGTTCGGAGATGTGGACCATCCCTTCCTGGCCGGTCGGGTGCAGCTTGACGAAGGCCCCGAAGTCGCGCGTCGAGACGACCTCTCCGTTATACACCGTACCGAGCTTGACCTCGCTCGTGATGCCTTCGATCCACTCGCGCGCCTTGGTCAGCGATTCGAGATTCTTCGAGGCGACCAGCACCGTGCCGTCGTCCTCGATCTCGACCGTCGCCCCGGTTTCCGCTTCGATCTTGCGGATGACCTTGCCCCCGGGTCCGATGACGGCGCCGATCTTCTCCTTGTCGATCGTCATCTTGTGGATGCGCGGCGCGTGCTTCGAGATGTCGGCGCGGGCGGCCGTCATGGTCTTGGCCATCTCGCCCAGGATGTGCAGCCGGCCCTCGCGCGCCTGCTCCAGCGCCTTGCGCATCAGGTCCGCGCTGATGCCCGCGATCTTGATGTCCATCTGCACCGCGGTCACGCCGTTCGCCGTGCCGCAGATCTTGAAGTCCATGTCCCCTTCGTGGTCCTCGCTGCCGAGGATGTCGGAAAGGATCTGGACGCGGTCGCCGTCCTTGACCAGGCCCATCGCGATGCCCGCGACCGGCGACTTGATCGGCACGCCCGCGTCGTACATCGCCAGCGTCCCGCCGCAGACCGACGCCATCGAACTGGAGCCGTTCGACTCCAGGATGTCGCTGATGATGCGCACCGTGTAGGGGAACTTGTCGAGCGACGGCATCACGGCCTCGAGCGCGCGCTCCGCCAGCATCCCGTGGCCGATCTCGCGGCGGCCCGGGCCGCGGTTCGGCTTGCACTCGTTCACGCTGAACGCCGGGAAGTTGTAGTGCAGCATGAAGCGCTTCTTGAACTCTTCCTGCAGGCCGTCCACCACCTGCTGGTCGCTCGTCGTGCCCAGCGTGACGGTGACGATCGCCTGGGTCTCACCTCGGGTGAAAACCGCAGACCCGTGCGTGCGCGGAAGTTCGTTGACGGCGCACCAGATCGGGCGGATCGCATTCGGCGCGCGGCCGTCCGAGCGCTTGCCTTCGAAGATCAGGTCGCGGGTCGCGCGCTTGAGGACCTTGTTGAAGACCTCCTTGACCTGCTTCTTCATCGTGAGCGCCGCGTCCGGAGCCATTTCCGGCTTGACGTACTCGGCGAGGATCGCGGTCTTGAGCGCGGCCACCGCGTCGTTGCGCTCGGCCTTGGCGGGCACCAGCAGGATCGACTTGAGCTGGTTGTAGTACCGGCTGTTGAGGTTCTCGTACATCGCCGGGTCGAAGGTCTTCTCGGCGACCGGGCGGACGGGCTGGGCGCCCTGGGCCATCAGGTCGCGCTGCATCTGGACGAGGGTCTTGATGTGGACATGGGCGAACTCGATCGCCTGGACCACGGTCTCCTCGGGCAATTCCTTGATCGCGCCTTCGACCATCAGCACGGCGTCGGCGGTGCCGGAGACCACCATTTCGATCTCGGACTCGGCGAGCTGCTTGAAGGTCGGGTTGAGGATGAACTCGCCGCCGATGCGGCCGATGCGCACGGTGCCGACCGGGCCGCCGAAGGGCACGCCGGACATGCAGAGGGCGGCGGAAGCGCCGTTGGCGGCCAGGATGTCGGCGTCGTTCTCGTCATCGAAGGAGAAGACGATGGCCGCGATCTGGAGCTCGTTGCAGAACTCCTTGGGGAAGAGCGGACGGATCGGCCGATCGATGCTGCGAGCGGCAAGGACTTCCTTGTCGCGCGGACGGCCTTCGCGCTTCATGAACCCGCCCGGGAACTTGCCCGCGGCGGAGGTCTTCTCGCGATAATCGACCGTCATGGGGAGGAAATCTTCGAGGTCGGCGCCGATCTTGGGCGCGCCCTCGACGACGGCGGCGAGAACGACGGTCTCGCCGTAGGTGACCACGCAGGACCCTGAGGCCTGCTTGGCCAGGCGACCGGATTCGAATACGAATCGCCGGCCGCCAATCATGCTTTCAACCTTGGCTACCACTACTGGAGCCTCCGCGAAAAAAGGGTTTCCGGCGCCGTTCCGCACCGCGCTTCGATGGGTTCCGCCCGACTGCGCCTTGTGCCCGGCTCCTGCCGCTGACGCCTGCGACGGTGAAAAGGGGAATCGGGGTCGCTGGGGGAGACCCCGGTTCCTCTTTCCGCCGGCGGGTGGCGGGGCGGAGGGACTGGGAGGCGGGAGGGCTTTCCTACGACGGCTGCGAAACGGCGCCTGCGACCGGGAGGGGCTGTGCGGCCCCCCCCGAAAACAGAAACGGCCCGGCACCTACTTGCGGATGCCGAGCCTCTTGATCACTGTCTGATAGCGGGAACGATCGGTCGTTTGGAGGTACTTCAGCAGGGAAGACCGCCGCCCGACCATCACCAGGAGCCCGCGGCGCGAGGTGAAGTCCTTCTTGTGGGATTTCAGGTGCTCCGTGAGGTGGTTGATGCGCTCGGTGAGGAGCGCTACCTGGACCTCAGGTGAGCCGGTGTCCTTCTCGTGAACCTTGTAGTCGGAGATGATGGTCAGCTTCTTTTCCGGGGCCATGGGCATCGGGGTACCTCCGTAGGGTCGCTAAGCGGTCGACGGTGGCCTTCGTGAGGGACCGCCGAGCTCCGCGGCGCGCCGTAGGGCGCAGGGCGGAGCCGGCCGGACCGCCCCGTACGCGTCCTGCGCCCAATGGAACCCTCTCGGGAGGGCCCCCGCGCAGGAACCGGGGTCGGACCAGCTCGTTCGGACCGCTTCCGGGCCGCGGCGTCGCTTGGGGGGGGGCGGCGCGGCCCGGAGTCGAACCGAATTCGAGGCGAAAAAGTATATTGGCGGCGGGAGGGCGCGTCAAGGAATTTTCCGCTTGACCGCTTCGGCATCCGGGCCGTAAGATCCCCGGGCTACGCCGGTGGCGCCGGTCGCCCCCTCCGGAGGATCCTGGATGCGTCTGGTCGTGGTCGAGGGCGAGCCGCGGGGAAAGGTCTTCCCGCTGGGCGAGAGCGGCGGCGTGGTCGGCCGCATGCCCAGCGTGGAGGTGCCGCTGGCGGACATCCACGCCTCCCGCCGGCACACCCGGATCGAGCGCGCGCCCGACGGGTACTATGTAGAAGACCTGGGCAGCACGTGCGGCACGCTGGTGAATGGCCGCAAGGTGCAGCGCGCCCGGCTCGCGCCCGGGGATCGGATTACGGTCGGGGACACGGTTTTGCGCTGGGAGGACGAGCGCGCGCTCCAGACCGGGGCGGCGCCGCCTCCCTTGCCGCCGCCGCTGCCCCCACCCCTGCCGCCCCCGCTCCCGCCGGGCGCGGCGCTGAAAGGCACCGCGGGGAGCGCGGCCGGCG
>JACRIP010000561.1 GCA_016220045.1 Planctomycetota bacterium | reverse complement strand
GGCCGCGGCTTTCGTAGGGGCGGACCCCCGTGTCCGCCCCGGGGTGGCCCGGCCGGCCCGTCTGGCGGCGGTCGCTTCCGACTCGATCCGGAGTTGGACTCTTGACCCCGCCGGACGTTAGACTTGGGACTCGTTAGACTTTAGACTTTGGACTTCGTGGGACCTTGGACTTCCCGGGACTTTGGACTATCGTCGCGTCGCCGCCTGCATCAGCCGGTCGAAGCCCGGGAAGGAAATGTCCACGCACTCCGCCTCCGCGATCGTCGTCCGTCCGCGCGCCGCCAGCCCCGCGATGTAGAGCGCCATTGCGATCCGGTGATCGCCGTATGACGTGACCCGCGTCCCGCGCAGTCGCGTCGGGCCGAAGATCACCAGTCCATCCGGGCGCTCGTCGATGCGCGCCCCCATCCGCCCCAGCTCCACCGCGAGCGCGTGCAGCCGGTCGCTCTCCTTCACCCGCAACTCCGCCGCGTCGCGGATCACCGTGGTCCCGCGCGCCTGCGTCGCCAGCGCCGCCAGCACCGGGACCTCGTCGATCAGGTTCGGCACCTCGGCGCCCCCGATCTCGGTCGCGTTGAGCGGCCCGGCGATCGCCCGCAGCGTGCCCACCGGCTCGCCGCACACCTCGCGCACCCCCGCGGACCGCACCCGCGCGCCCATGCGCTCCAGCGCACTGAGAAAGGCCGTCCGCGTCGGGTTCAGCCCGACCCCTGCGATCGCGAGGTCCGACCCCGGCACCAGGAGCGCCGCCGCCACCGGAAAGGCCGCCGACGACAGGTCGCCCGGCACGCGCAACCGCCGTCCGACCAGCGGCAGCGACGGCCGTACCTCGACCTTCGACTCCGCCGCCACCAGCGCCGCGCCCAGATAGGCGAGCATGCGCTCGGTGTGGTCGCGGGTCGGCGCCGGTTCGCGCACCGTCGTCGTCCCGCGCGCGAAGAGCCCCGCCAGCAGGATCGCCGATTTGACCTGCGCGCTCGCCACCGGCAGCCGATAGTCGATGCCGCGCAGGCCGCCGCCATGAATCGCCAGCGGCGCCAACGTCCCGCCCGCGCGGCCCCGCACCTCCGCGCCCATCTTGCGCAGCGGCTCCGCGACCCGCGCCATCGGCCGCCGCCGCAGCGAACTGTCTCCGGTGATAACCGTAAAGAACGGCTGGGCGCCCAGCAGCCCGGTCAGCAGGCGCATGGTGGTGCCGGAATTGGCCGCGTCCAGCACGTCCGTCGGCTCGCGGAAGCCCGCCGCGCCGACGCCCTGCACCGTCAGCTCGGTCGCGCTCCGGCGCTCGATCCGCACCCCCAGCCGCTCCAGGCACGCGAGCGTCGCCAGACAGTCGAGCGACGGCAGGAAGCCGCTCACCCGCACCGGGCCGTCGCAGAGCGCCGCCAGGATCGCCGCCCGGTGCGAAATCGACTTGTCGCCGGGCACGCGGATGCGCCCGCCCAGCGGCCCGAGTCGGGGTACGGTCAGGTCCATGAAGGTCGCCCCATCTGAATTGCGGATTGCGGATTTCGGATTTCGGATTGCGGATTGTGTAGTGGTCGACGGCGCTCAGGGAAGACCTGGCGGCCCCCGGCGAAACGCAAATCGACGGCGGATCGAGCTCTCGGATCGGGTCAATCGAGCCTGCGGAAATCCGCAATCCGAATTCCGAAATCCGCAATCGGCTACGACTCGGCTCGCCGCGTTCGATCGTCGTCGGGCTATCCTTCCCCCAACTCCTCTCCGCGGTACATCCGCGTGGCCGACGACGGCTCCTTGCTGCCCTGCGCCAGCAGCGTCTCCCGCCACTTGCGCCCCTTCTCCAGCATCTCCCGCAGGGCCGCCTCGTCGCCCGACTGCAGGAGCCCCTTCACCTTCCCCATCTCCTGGATGAACCGATCCAGCACCTTCACCAGGTTCTCGCGGTTCGTCGCCAGGATGTCCAGCGTCATCGTCGGCGGGCTCACCGCCACGCGCGTCGCGTCCCGGAAGGACCCGCCGATCACCCGGCTGATGAGCTGCGGGGAGTTCGAGACGGATCCCGCGAAGCGCGAGAGCAGGATCGCGAGCAGATAGGGCAGATGGCTGGTCACCGCCAGGAGGGCGTCGTGCGTCGCCGGGTCCATGAAGACCGGCCGGGCGCCCACGGCCTGCAGGAATTCCAGGATCGGGTAGCCGTAGCCGCCGAGTCCGAAGGGATCGGGCTCCAGCCCGAGCGCCGGCCCGCGCGTCCCCGCCGGCGTCGGCGGCGTCAGCAGGAAGAGCGTCGAGGCGAAGAGGTCCGGATCGGCCGCCGCGATCCCCGCCTTCTCGGTCCCCGCCATCGGGTGCCCGCCCACGAAGCGCACGTGGTTCGGCATGCACGCCGGCAGGTGCTGGTGAAAGGACTTCATCACCTCGACCTTCGTGCTGCCGACGTCGAGGAAGACCACGTCCTCGCGCGCGCGCTTCGCCAGATCCGGGATCAACCGGAGGATCTCGCGCACCGGTACCGCCAGGATGATCAGGTCGGCGTCGAGCAAGGCCGGCGTGATCGTCGTTTCGCCCTCGTGGATGAACCCCTTGTCGAGGGCGGTGCGCACCACCGCATCCTGCCGGTCCACGCCGCGCACGCGTTTCACCAGGTTGCGCCGCGCCATCGCCGCCGCCAGGGAGGCCCCGATCTGCCCCAGCCCGACGATCGTCACCTTCCACTCGTTGAATGCGCGCATGGAAACCCCGTCTCTCGGTGTGTTCGGTGTGTTCGGTGGCTATCGTCCCGTGCTCTTCTCACCCGACGCCGCCGGCGCCTCCGCGACTTCTCGCCCGATCGCCTTCGCGATCGCCCGGCACTCGTCCATCATTTTCCAGAAATCGGGCGGCAGCATCGCCTGCGGCCCGTCGCAGAGGGCCTTCTCCGGGTGCGGATGGACTTCGATGATCAGGCCGTCCGCGCCCGCCGCGATCGCCGCGCGCGCGAGCGATGCGACCAGGTAGCGCTCGCCGCAGGCATGGCTCGGATCCACGATCACCGGCAGGTGCGTCAGGCGCTTGAGCACGCCCACCGCCGAGATGTCGAGCGTGTTGCGCGTGAACTTCTCGAAGGTGCGGATCCCGCGCTCGCACAGGATCACGTTCATGTTCCCCTTGGAGAGGATGTACTCCGCCGACATCAGGAGCTCCTCGAGCGTGGACATGAGCCCGCGCTTGAGCAGCACCGGTTTCGAGATCTTGCCGACCTCCTCCAGCAGGTTGAAGTTCTGCATATTGCGCGCGCCGATCTGGACCAGGTCCGCGTACTCGGCGACGGCCGGGAGGTCCGAGGTCGCAAGGCATTCCGTGACGATCGGCATGCCGGTGATTTCGCGCGCCTCCTTCAGCAGCTCCAGGCCCTTCTTGCCGAGCCCCTGGAAGGCATAGGGTGAAGTCCGGGGTTTGTAGGCGCCGCCGCGCAGGATGCGCGCGCCGCCCTTGCGCACCGCTTCGGCGCTCTCCACGAGCTGGTCGCGATTCTCGACCGCGCACGGCCCGGCCATCACGATCGACTCGCGGCCGCCGATCGCGACACTGCCGACGTTGACGATGGTGTCCTCGGGGTGGAACTCGCGGCTGGCGAGCTTGAAGGGCTTGAGGATCGGGATCACCTTCTCGACCCCGGCGAGCACTTCGAAGCGGCCGGGATCGACTTTGCGGTCGCTGCCGATCACGCCGATGACGGTGCGCTCCTCGCCGCGCGACATGTGCGGCTTGAAGCCCTGCTCCGTAATCGAGGTGATGACTTGGCCGATCTCCTTCGCCGTGGCGCCCGTGCGCATGACGACGATCATGGCCGTTTCCCCTGATTGAGGTCCGGTCGTAGACACCGGGCTTCTCCTAAATAGACGTGCTGCACGGCCGCCTGGGGCTGATCGGTGTTCCACAGGAGGAGCGCCCGGATGATCCGCGGCGGGGCTCCCGGTACGTCGATCTCCTTCGAGCAGAGGAGCGGCACGGCGGTCCATCCCAGCTCGCGCGCCGCGCGCGCCGGGAAGTCCGCATCCAGGTCGGAGGTCACCGAGAGTTGGACCGCGGCCAAGTCGTCGAGCGCGAAGCCGTTGGCTTCCGCCAGGGAGGACAAGAGCGTGCGCGTGGCCCGGAGGATCGCCTCGGAGCTGTTCGCATCGGCCGAATTCGCGCCGCGGATGCCGCGCACCGCCACGGGAGCCTCCGTTACTCTCTTGTCCGGTCGAGCGCCGCGCGCACGCGACCCAGGAAGGCGGCGACGGCGCGCGGGCCCTTGCCTGGTCCTTCCGTACGCAGCAGGTTGACCAGGGCGCTGCCGATCACGACCCCGTCGGCGGCGCGCGCGAGCGTCGCCGCCTGTTCCGGGGTCGAGATGCCGAACCCGACGCACAAGGGCAGCCGGGTGGCTGCGCGGGCGCGCGCCGCAAAGGCGCGGATATCGGCCGGCAACGCCGCGCGCGCGCCGGTCACGCCGGTGACGGACACCAGGTAGAGGAAGCCGCGCGACGCCCGCGCCAGCGCGCCGAGCCGCGCCGCCGGCGTGGTCGGCGCGGCGAGCTGGATCAGGTCGAGGCCCGATTCGTCCACGGCCGGCGCGAACTCCCGGCCCGCTTCCAGGCTCAGGTCCGGCACGATCAGTCCCGACACGCCGGCTGCGCGCACCCGCGCAAGGCTGCGCTCGAAGCCGCCCGCCATCAGGACATTCATGTAGGTCATGAGCACGCGCGGCGCGGTCATGCGCGCGGCGCACGACTCGGCGATCTTCAATGCGCCGGCCAGGTCCATGCCGCCCGCCAGGGCCTGATGGGAGGCGTACTGGATCGACGGCCCGTCGGCGAGCGGATCGGAGAAGGGGGCGCCGATCTCCACCACGTCCGCGCCCGCCTCGACCGCGCGTAGGATCGCCTCCCGCGAGGACGCGACGCTCGGATAGCCCGCCATGAAGTACGGGATCAGCGCCGGGCGCCCGCACTCGCGCAGGGCGGCGAGGCCCTTTTCGAGGACGGACCCGGCGAGGTTTGGACGTTTGGCGGTTTGGCGGTTTGGGAGTCCGCCGCGAGACTCCAGCACCGCTTGGCCGCCGCGAGGCCGTTTCGTGTTCATGGCTTGACCATTCATTGAGGCTGTCGCAAAAGGTCGATTCGGGGCCGAAACGCCTCGTGCGGGGGATCGGGCCGGCCCCGCGGGACTCCGGCGCCGGAGAGCTCGCGGCGCAGGCCGGAAGGCCTGCGCCACAAGGGTTCCGAGCGTTTCTGGGATCGTTCGAGAGGTCTCCGGCAATCGTGGTGCAGGCCTTCCGGCCTGCACCGAAGGGCCAGTCTATTGTCGAATCTACCGAGATCCATGGTGTGCGGGCGGATCACAAGTGCCGGCACGACCAGACACCCCCAAACCTCCAAACCCCGAAACGTCCAAACCCGAGCCGTCACCGACGGTGGCCCGGCTCACTCGGCGTTCGATGCGCCGGCGGCGCCGCGGACGGTCTCGACATCCTTATCCCCGCGGCCGCTCAGGCAGACCACGAAGACGGCATCGCGTCCGGCTTTGCGGGCGATCTTGCGCGCGTGGGCGAGCGCGTGCGACGATTCCAGCGCCGGAATGATCCCTTCCAGACGGCACAGCTCATGAAAGGCGGCCAGCGCTTCGGCGTCGGTCGCGCTCACATACTCGGCGCGGCCGGTGCGCTTGAGCCAGCTATGCTCCGGGCCGACCCCGGGATAGTCGAGCCCCGCCGAAATCGAGTGCGTCGGCGTGATCTGCCCGGCCGCGTCCTGCAGCACGTAGCTGCGCGAGCCGTGGAGCACGCCGGGCCGGCCGCGCGTCAGCGTCGCCGCGTGCCGGCCGCTCGCCAGCCCTGCGCCCGCCGCCTCCACTCCGATCAGGCGTACGCCGGTGTCGCCGACGAAGGAATGGAAGATGCCGAGCGAATTCGAGCCGCCGCCGACGCAGGCGATCACCGCGTCCGGCAGCCGGCCCTCGATCCGGCGCGCCTGGCGCCGCGCCTCGCGGCCGATCACCGATTGCAGGTCGCGCACGATCCGCGGATACGGGTGCGGTCCGACCGTCGAGCCGATGATGTAGTGCGTGTCGCGGACGTTCGTCACCCAGTCGCGGATCGCCTCGTTGGTCGCGTCCTTGAGCGTGCGCGAACCGCTGGTTACGGGAATCACCCGGGCGCCGAGCAGGCCCATGCGGTAGACGTTCGGCCGCTGCCGCGCCATGTCCTCTTCGCCCATGTAGACGTCGCAGGCCATGCCGAAGAGCGCCGCCACCGTCGCGGTCGCCACGCCGTGCTGCCCGGCGCCGGTCTCGGCGATGATCCGCCGTTTCGCGAGGCGCCGCGCGATCAGGCCTTGTCCGAGGCAGTTGTTGATCTTGTGCGCGCCGGTGTGGTTCAGGTCCTCGCGCTTGAGGTAGATGCGCGCGCCGCCCCACGCCGCCGTAAGCCGTTCCGCGCGGTAGAGCGGGGTCGGGCGACCGCTGTAGTCGGCCGAGAGCGCCGCCAACTCGCGCCGCCAGGCCGGATCGCGGCGGCAGGCGCCGTAGGCCGACTCCAGCTCCGCCAGGGCGGTCATCAGGGTTTCGGGGACGAACTGCCCGCCGAATTCCCCGAAGTACCCGCGGCGATCCGGGACTCCCATTTCCGTACCTCGTCGATGAAAGCGCGGACCTTGGCCGCGTCCTTGATCCCCGGCGCGGACTCCACTCCGCTCGAAACGTCCACGCCGGCCGGGTGCACGCGCGTCAGCGCCGCGGCCACGTTCTCCGGCGTCAGGCCGCCCGCCAGCAGGATCGGGCCGTCGGCGGCCGCGCGCGCCGCGATCTCCCAGTTGAAGGTGCGGCCGGTGCCGCCGACCGCTCCTTCGACGTAGGCGTCGAGCAGCACGTGCTCAACCACCGGACGGAAGCGCGCGACTTCCGCGCGCGCCTCGTCGCCGCGCACGCGCAGGGCCTTCCAGCAGGGCAGGCCGAGCGCGACTGCGAACTCCGGCGACTCGGCGCCGTGGAGCTGCACGCGGTCGAGCCCGGCCGCGGCGGCGACCGCGCGGATCTCGGCCGCCGAGGCATCCACGAAAACCCCGACCTTCAAGACCCGTCGCGGCAGGCCCGCGCCGATCGTCCGGACCCGCTCCGGCGTCACGACGCGCGGCGAGCGCGGCCAAAACACGAAACCCAGTGCATCGGCGCCCGCGGCGCAAGCCACGTGCGCATCCTCGGCGCGCGTGATGCCGCAGATCTTTACCAGGTTCCCATCCGACCGCGGCGCTTCCATGCAGTTATCGTTTCCTGTAGAGGGCGGCCATCCTCCCACGACACCCGGAACATCGCTCGCCTCGCGCTTGATTGCGGTCGCACGTCAATCGCCGTAGGGGCGGGCCTTGTGCCCGCCCCATGGTGGCTTGGCCGCTTCGTCCCCGCAGCGGCCTGCCGCGCCGGGGCGCCCACAAGGGGCGCCCCTACAAGCCGCGCGCTCTCCTGACGGTCTTCTGACGCGGCGACCTACACGCCTCCGAGCAGCTCGCGGATCGTCGCCGCCCGGTCGGTCGCCTTCACCAGCGTCTCGCCGACCAGCACCGCGCGCGCGCCCAGTCCGGACAGGCGCACCACATCGGCGCGCGTCTTCACGCCGCTCTCGGCGATCAGCAGCACCGCGCGTGGGATGCGCGCAGCCAGCCGGCCGACCAGCTCCACATCCACCGTGAACGTTCCGAGGTTGCGCGTGTTCACTCCGACCGCGCCGACGCCGAGCGCCAGCGCCGCGTCGAGTTCCCGCGCCTCATGGACTTCGACCAACGGGAATAGCCCGAGTTCGCGCGCTCCGGTCGCCAGCCGCACGAGCGCGTCCGGCGCCAGGCAGCGCACGATCAGCAGCACGGCATCGGCCCCGTGTGCGCGCGCTTCGAGAAGCTGGTACGGGTCGAGGACGAAGTCCTTGCGCAGGAGCGGCACGGCGACCGCCGCGCGGGCCGCCGCGAGGTCGTCGAGCGTCCCCCGGAAGAACTCCGGCTCGGTCAGCACCGAAATCGCGCTCGCGCCCGCCCCGGCGTAGATGCGGGCGAGCGGTCCGGCCTCGATCGTCGGGTCGAGCGGGCCGCGCGAGGGCGACGCGCGCTTGATCTCGGCGATCAGCGCCGTGGGCGCGCCGGCGCGCAGCGCGCCGAGAAAGTCGCGGGTCGGGGGCATCCCCGAGATCGCCGCGCGCAGCGCCGCCTCGGGCCGCGCCGTTCGTGCCGCTTCCAGGCGGTGGCGCGTGGCGGCGAGGATGCGCTCAAGCATTCGACACCGCTCGCAGCCGTTCGAGCGCGCCCAGCGCGTGCTTCGCGTCGAGCGACTCCTGCGCGCGCGCCAGGCCCGCCTTCACGTCCTCGGCCTTGCCCGCGATCCAGAGCGCAAGCGCCGCCGAGAGCGCCACGGTCTCGCGGTGAGGGCCGGGCGCGCCTTCGAGCACGCGCCGCAGGATGCCCGCGTTCTCGTTCGCGTCGCCGCCGCGCAGCGCCTCCGGCTCCACCACGGTCAGGCCGAGCGCGCGCGGGTCGATCACCAGGCTCGTCATCCCCTTCGGCGTGACCTCGATCCCGTAGGTCACGCCGACGGTGGCCGCCTCGTCCATCCCGACCGCGTTGTGGATCACCAGCGAGCGCCGCGTTCCCACTCGCGCCAGCGCCTGGGCCGCGCGCTCCATGTAGTCGCGGTGGAATACGCCCATCACCTGATACGCGGGACGGGCCGGATTGACGATCGGCCCGAGCAGGTTGAAAATCGTGCGCACGCCCAGTTCGCGCCGCGGCCCCGTCACGTGCTTGAGCGTCGGGTGGTAGGCGGGCGCGAACAGGAAGGCGATGCCCGACTCCGCCAGGCAACGCACGGCCAGCTCGGGTGAAACATCGATCTTGACCCCGAGCGCCTCGAGGACGTCCGCGCTGCCGCACTTGCTCGACACCGAGCGGTTGCCGTGCTTGGCGACCCGCCCGCCCGCGCCCGCGACCACGAAGGCCGCGGCCGTCGAGATGTTGAAGGTCGAGAAGCGGTCGCCGCCGGTGCCGCAGGTGTCCACCAGCTCGACGCCGGGCTCGAGCGGGAGCCGGACGGCGGTCTCGAGCATCGCGTCCGCGAACCCCGCGATTTCGTCGGGCGTCTCGCCCTTCAGGCGCAGGCCGAAGAGCAGCGCGCCGATCTGCGCGGGCGTGGCCTCGCCGCGCAGCACGTGGCGCAGCACCTCGCAGGCCTGGTCGTGCGACAGGTCGCGGCCTTCGGACAGGGCGGCGAGCGCGTCCTTGATCATCGCTGGTCGAGGAAGTTCTGGAGGATGGACTTGCCCACCGTGGTCAGCACGGACTCGGGGTGAAACTGTACCCCCTCGACCGGGAAGCCCTTGAGCCGGATGCCCATGATCTCGCCTTCGGAGGTGTGCGACGTGACCGTCAGGCGGGCGGGGAGGGTCTCCTCGCGCACGATGAGCGAGTGGTAGCGCGTGGCCGGGAAGGGATTCGGCAGGCCCCGGTAGAGGCCCTTGCCGTCGTGATAGACCAGCGAGACCTTGCCGTGCATCATGCGGTCGGCGCGGTTGACCTCGCCGCCGAAGGCATAGCCCAGGCACTGGTGGCCGAGGCAGACGCCGAGCACCGGGATCTTCTCGGCGAAGTGCTTGATCAGGTCGTTCGAGATCCCGGCGTCGGCCGGTCCGCCGGGCCCGGGGGAGATGACAAGGTGGGTCGGCTTGAGCGCGACCGCCTCGGCGAGCGAGAGCTTGTCGTTGCGGAAGACCGAGAGTTTGCGGCCGAGCTCGCCGAAGTACTGCACCAGGTTGTAGGTGAAGCTGTCGTAGTTGTCGATGATGAGGAGCATCAGAGGCCCTCCTCGGCGAGCAGGACCGCGCTCTTGAGCGCTTCCATCTTGTTGAGGGTCTCCTGGTACTCGCGTTCGGGCACCGAGTCCGCTACGATGCCGGCGCCGGCCTGAAGGTAGGCGGTGCCGCCCTTCATCAGGATCGTGCGGATCGTGATGCAGAAGTCCATTTCGCCGTTCAGTCCGAAGTACCCGACCGCGCCCGCATACGGCCCGCGCTCGACGTTTTCCATCTCTTCGATGAGCTGCATCGCGCGCACTTTCGGCGCGCCGGTGACGGTGCCGGCCGGGAAGCTCATGCGCAAGAGGTCGAACTGGTCCTTGTCCTGGGCGAGCCGGCCGACGACCTGAGAGACGATGTGCATGACGTGGGAGTAGCGTTCGACGGTGAAAAGCTCGGTGACCTTGACGGTGCCGTATTCGCAGCAGCGGCCGAGGTCGTTGCGCGCGAGGTCGACCAGCATGACGTGCTCGGCGCGCTCCTTCTCGTCGGAGAGCAGCTCCTGGGCGAGGAACTTGTCCTCGGCCTCGGTCGGTCCGCGCGGGCGCGTGCCGGCGATCGGGCGCATGGTCGCCGTCCGGTTCTCGCCGAGCTTGACCAGCATCTCCGGCGACGACCCGATGAGCTGGACCGAGCCGAAATCCAGGTAGAACATGTAGGGCGAGGGGTTGAGGAGGCGCAGCGCCCGGTAGACCTGGAAGGGCGGGACCTCGGTCCGGCAGGCGGCGCGCTGCGAGAGCACCATCTGGTAGACGTCGCCGGCGCGGATCGACTCCTTCGCCTGGGCCACCACGGAGCAGAACTCCTCCTTGGTGTAGTTGAAGGCGAACTCGGCGCGGCGGCTCTCGGGCGCGCGCCAGCCGATGCTGGCATCGAGCGGGGCCGTGCGCAGGATGACGATGAGCTGGTCGAGGCGCGCGCGGGCAGCGTCCTCGGTGGCCCCGGCGCCGCCAGCGAGCGCGACCAGGCGGATCTTGCGGCTGATGTGATCGAAGACCACCAGCGTGTCCACCAGGTAGAACATGCACAGGGGCACGCCCATGCCGGGTTTGACCTTCTGCGGGATCGGCTCCAGGTGGCGCGCGTAGTCGTAGGAGATGAACCCGACCGCGCCGCCGAGCAGGCGCGGGACCAGGGAGTTGCGTTCGATCTCGTAGCCGAGGAAGGTCTGTTTCAGGTACTCGAGCGGATCGGCGCCGGCGAGCGGCGTCTCCTCGTGCCGGCCGTGGTCGTCCCAGACGTGGACCGCGTCGTCCATCACCTGGTAGAGCTTGAGGAAGGAGCCGCCGATGAAGGAGTACCGGCCCAGGTTTTCACCCTGCTCGACGCTCTCGAGCAGGAAGCGCGCACCGTGCGCCTTCAGCTTGAGAAAGGCCGAGACCGGCGTCTCCAGGTCCGCGGGGATCTCGCGGATGAAGGCGGTCAGCTTCTGCGGGCCCATCGGGACCTCGCGCGTCGGGGTTTCTCGCGACATCGGACGTCCTGTGAGGAGGGACTGCGAATTGTCGAATGGCGATTGACGAATGGCGATTGACGATTTCCTGCGTGAGCGGTGTAGCAGGGGTAATCGACATTCGACATTCGGCAATCGACAATCCCGCGGCACGGTTGGCCGAGCGTATCCTCGAACCCTACGCGCCTGCCGGAGCGCTCGGAACCGCCGGGGCGGCCCGCACCGCGTCGGCGAGCCCGGCCAGCGGGACCTCGCGCTCCGTGCCGGTCGCCATGTCCTTGAGCTTCACGCTGCCCTTGGTGAACTCGTCCGGGCCGAGCACGGCGACCAGGCGCGCGCCCAGCTTGTTGGCCGTGCGCATCTGCGCCTTGTGGCCGCGGCCTTCGAAATCGACATCGGCGGCGAGGCCGCGCGCGCGCAGTTCGCGCAGCAACGCATACGTGCGCACACGGTCCTCGGCGGTCACCGTGCACAGGAAGATCTCCGGCCCGCGCTCGCGCGCCGAAAGCCACTCCGCGGCCTTGCCGCTCTCGGTGAGGGCGATCAGCACCCGCTCCAGACCGATCGCAAAGCCGACCGCGCCGGTCTTCGGCCCGCCCAGCTCCTCGACCAGTCCGTCGTAGCGGCCGCCGCCGCCGATCGCGTTCTGCGCGCCCAGCGTCGGGTAGGTCAGCTCGTACACCGTCTTGGTGTAATAGTCGAAGCCGCGCACCAGCCGCGGATCGAGCGCCCACTTGAGCTTCGCGCCGTCGAGTGCGCCGCGCAGCTTGCCGAAGTGCTCCTTGCACTCGCCGCACAGGTGCTCCTGGATCGAGGGCAGGCCGGCCGTCGCGGCGCGGCACTTCTCCTCCTTGCAGTCGAGCACCCGGAAGACGTTGCGCTCGAAGCGCGCGTTGCAGTTCGGGCACATCCCCGAGAGCCGGGGCGCGAGCGCGGCCTTCAGCGTCGCGCGGAATTCCTGGCGGCACAGCGGGCAGCCGATCGAGTTGAGGCGGACCTCGTACTGGTCGAGGCCGAGCCCGTCGAGAAGCGCGCAGGCGAGCTCGATCGTCTCGACGTCGAGCAGCGGATCGTAGGAGCCGAGCGCCTCGACGCCGACCTGGTGGAACTGGCGCAGGCGGCCCTTCTGCACGTTCTCGTGGCGGAAGAGCGGGCCGAGGTAATAGAGCTTCTGGAAGGGTTTCTTGGCGAAGAGGCTGTTCTCCAGGCAGGCGCGGACCACCGGCGCGGTCAACTCGGGGCGCAGCGTGACTGTGTCTTCTTTGCCCGGCGCGTCCGAGCCGAAGGTGTACATCTCCTTCTGGACGATGTCGGTGACTTCGCCGACCGCGCGCTGGAACAGCCCGGTGTATTCCATCATGGGCGGGCGGATCTCGGCGTAGCCGAAGCGCTCGAGCACGGCCCGGCTGGATTCTTCGATGTGCCGCCAGAGCGGGACCTGGTCGGGCAGAAGGTCCTGGGTGCCCTTGGGAGCCTGCAGGAGCATGGCGGGAGCCTCGGGGGGAAAACGGAGGGCCGCGAACGGCCGGAATCGAATCGCGCATTATAGGACGGAGGCGGGAGGAATCAACGTTTTTTGGGGAGGGAAGGGTGGGTGGGGGGCCCGCGACCGCCGGGGCGAGAGGGGGGCGGATTGGCGGAGCGGATTGTCACATTGTCTCATTGTCGCATTGTCACATTGACGTCGCGGTGCCACACCGAAGGGCCCGCTGGCGTTGTTGCCAAGACGGAAACCGATCGAGCGTTGAACTCGTCCGCGCCCAGCTACGCCCGGGTGGCATCAGAGAATCTAATGTGACAATGAGGCAATGCGACAGTGAGACAATGGTGTGGCGATGGTCATTGACTTCGCGTTATCCACCTAGCGCGCGTTCGATCCCCTCGGCGGCTTTCACGGCGCTGTCGCCGGGCCGCAGATCGATCCACTGGATTTCGGCGAACGACCGAAACCACGTCATCTGGCGGCGCGCGAAGCGGCGGGTGCGTTGTTTCACGAGCGCGACGGTGTCGGGGAGGGAGCGCAGGCCGGCGAGGAGTTCGGCTACCTCGCGGTAGCCGAGGGCCTGGGCGGCCTCGCGGCTGAGGCCGTGCGGGTCGGCGAGCAGGGCACGGACCTCCTCCACGAGACCGGCGGCGAACATCCGGTCCACGCGCTCGTCGATGCGGCGGTCGAGGTCGGCGACGGGCCAGCGGAGTCCGACCAGGCGCATCCGGCCGGGGGGCGTGTCGGTAGGTTGGGTTTGGAAGGAGGAGATCGGACGGCCGGAGGCGAGGAGGACCTCGAGCGCGCGGACGATGCGCTTGGCGTCGTGGGGGTGGAGGCGGGCCGCGGTGGGGGGATCGCCGGCGGCGAGCTCGGCGTGCAGGGCCGGGAGCTCTCCGGCGATTACCCTGGACTCCAGCAGCCCACGGACGGCGGCATCCCGCGGCGGGCCCGCGAAGAGCCCGCGCGCGAGGAGGCGGAGGTAAAGGCCGGTCCCGCCGACGTGGAGCGGTGTACGGCGGCGGAACCGGATTTGGCGCGTCGCCTCGGAGGCGTTCTCGAGGAAGCGCGCGGCATGGTAGCTTTCCCAGGGGTCGGCGACGTCGAGCAGGTGGTGCGGCACGGCGCGGCGGGCGGCGGCCGACGGCTTGGCCGTCCCGATGTCCATCCCGCGATAGACCTTCATCGAGTCGACGGAAACGATTTCGAGGGGGAGGCGCGCCGCGAGCGCGCAGGCGGCCGCGCCCTTTCCGGAGGCGGTCTGCCCGAGCAGGATCGGCAGCGGGCCCGCGTCGTCCAGGAAGCTCGCGTCCATCGTCTCATCCACGGTGCGGACGCGCCGGCGGTGCGTCGGTGCGGACGGGTCCACGGGCACTACGGTCGCCACGCCCGGGCGCATGCGTGCGCGCCCCTCGTGGAGTCCGTGGTGCCCGGGGCGTCCCCGGGTCCGCGGTTCCGGAGCGAAAACTAGCGTCCTGTCAACATCGAATCTTCCGGTCCGCGTAGGGGCGCCTCGTGAGGCGCCCCGAGGGGCCACGAATCGAACGACCCCAAGCAACGACGTTGACGGGACACTAGTCGAAAACCAGCGCCGGTTCGATCAGCGGTTTGTACTCGCCCGGAAAGGGCGCGAAGAAAAAGGCGGTCTCGAGCACCCCGGCCGCCGTACGGCCCACCGCCATGCCGACCCCCTTGCCCAGTCCGACCGTCATGCCGGTCAGGACGCCGTCCGTCTTGCTCGTGCGGATGATCTGCTTCGGCAGCTCCAGCCAGCCGGTGAGGATGTTCACCAGCCCGCGACCGAGCTTCGCGACCATCTTGGCGACCGTGCTCTCGGTCCCGACGTCGGGACGGTCCCACGCCGAGGTCTCCTCCGGCGCCTGAACCTCCCGCAGCGGCGTCGAGCGCGCCGGCTCGCCGCGGGGCCGTTCGTCGTCAGCCGCGGCCGTGCGCGGGCCAAGGGCGAAGAGCGCCGCGGCGAGCAGGGTGGCATGCACCAGGAGGCGGAACATCGGGCTTTCCTCCGCGCGATCCGTTTCTCGACCGGCCGGTCCCCGGGGGGGCGCGTCCCTCGCGCCGTTTTCAGGTCCCCGACCGTCCGTCCACTCAGGTTATCGGAAACCTCCTCCGACCGCTTGAGGAACGCCCGAAAAAATCGCGCGATTATCGGGTGAACGCATGAGGATTCGTGAACTAGAGTATTCACCCTGTCCGATGGGACGGCGCAGCCCCGCCGCGCGCCCCGGCCGCGGCAAAGCACGCCCGCACGGCCGCGCGGAGGCGGCGCGGCACCCACGCGCGCACCAGCCCATGGACCGCCGCGATCTCGGCCGGCGCGGCGCCGACGTTCTGCGCGCCGCGCACGTGCGCCGCGAGCTGGGGGAGCGCGCCGTCCACCGCCAGGATGCCGAGCACGCACAACTCGCGGCGCCGTGCATCCAGGCGCGGCCGGCTCAGTACTTTGCCGTAGCCCTCCCAGACGATCCATTCCGCCAGCCGCGGGTGCAGGAGGCGCATGTTCTCCATCATCCTTGCGAACTTGGGCCCGTAGATCGTCCGGCACAGCCGTTCGCCGCGGCGACGCCACCGTCCGATCGCGGGCGGCTCGGCGTCGGGCTCGGGGACGCGCACTCCCCGGGCGGCCGCCGCGCGCGCGAAGGCCCCGAGCGCATTGATCGCGCGCGGATAGCCGACGAAGAGGTAAGACTGGAGCAGCGCTTCGTGGAGCTCGGCGGCGGGCACGCCGGCGTCCAGCGCCGCGCCGGCGGCGGCGGCCAGCGCCTCGGGATCGCGCGCCGCGAGCGCCGAGACCCGCACCAGGTGGGCGTCGGCCGGAGCGCGGAACCCGGCGGGGGAGCGCGGCACGCGTATCTCCATGATCGGAAGGGGGCGCCTGACGAAGGTCGGGCTAAAGCCCGAATACCGGACGGGCCGATAAGCCAGTTGAATGCCGCGTGAGAGGGGACACGTTGGTGACAGGTTCGGGGAACGTTCGCGTTCCCCTAGGAACCGGCGATCCGGGCAGCGCCTGCGCGCGCCGCCCGCCGGCCGCCGCTCTGGAGGGTCGACCATGTCGAATGCCAATCGGCGCGCGTCCCATCGCTTCCGCCTGCGTGAGGCGTTTGCCGTACTTCGCCTGGAGGGCGAGGGCGACGGCGCGTCCCCGGCCAACCGGGTCGCGAAGGTGACGGACATCTCCTTCAGCGGCGCGACCGTCGTGGGCTGGTCGGCGGTGCGGACCGGCGACCCGTTGCGCCTGACGGTGAACCTGCCCTTCTTGCGTCTGGAGTGTTCGGCCGACGTGGTCTGGACGCGCACCTTCGCGGGCGCCGGGCCGCTGGGCAACCGGACCTGGGTCGCCGGCGTGCGCTTCCGCGGCCTGCCGATCGAGTCCCGCGTGCAGATCGAGCGGCTGGCGGCGAATCCGCTGTTGGCGATCGCGGCCCTGGGCAAGGGGCTGCTCGCCCGCGCCGGTCGGGCCGCCGCCTCCGCCGCCGGCCCGGGCCCGGTCCTCAGTCCGGCAATCGCCTGACGCCCGACGCCGTTAAACGCCGTGGTCCGCCGTCACGGCGTGATCAGCCGCAGGAAATCCTGGTAGCGGTGCTCGATCTCGGTGCGATGGAGGCGCTTCAGCCGCTCGAGCGAGAAGTCCTCGATCGCGTACGAGGCGGTGACGGTGCCGTAGAGCAGGCCGCGCTTGAGGTGGGCGAAGCTGTGGGCGCGGGTGTTGGCGAGGTAACCCATCATGCCGCCGGCGAAGCTGTCGCCGGCGCCGGTGGGGTCGTTGACGTCGCCGAGGGGGAACGCGGGGATCGCGAAGAACTCGTCGCGGGTCATCAGGAAGGCGCCATGTTCGGCCTTCTTGATGATCAGGACGCGTGGGCCCATCTCCAGGATTTTGCGTGCGGCGGCGATCAGGTTGGAGCGGCCCGAGAGCTGCACGGCCTCGTGGTTGTTCAGGATCAGCCCGTCCACCCGCTGCATCAAATCGAGCAGGGGCGCGCGCTCGGTCTCGATCCACAGGTTCATGCTGTCGGCGAGCACGAAATCCGGATGGGCGACCTGTTCGAGGACCGCAAGCTGGGTCTTCGGGGAGCCGTTGGCCAGGAAGACGAAGCGCGAATCGCGGAAGGCGGCCGGGATCTTGGGGCGGAAATCGGCGAATACGTTGAGCTCGACCGACACCGTGAGGGCCGAGCTGAGGTCGCCCTGGTAGCGGCCGTGCCAGCGGAAAGTTCGGCCCTCGGCGATCTCAAGCCCGGAGGTGTCGATGCCGCGCGCGCGGTAGAACTCGATGTGTTCGTGGCTGAAGTCGCTGCCCACGACGCCGACGAGGCGGGGCTTGGTGAAGAAGCTGGCGCAGGTGGAGAAGTAGGAGGCGGAGCCGCCGAGGACGTTGTCCACGCGGCGGTGGGCGGTCTCGATCGTATCGAAGGCGATCGAGCCGACGACGAGGAGGGACATGCTGCACCCGGGGAATGGCGCCGAGCGGATCAGAGGGTTGCGAAGCGGGCGAGCGCGGCTTCGAGTCGGGGCAATACCCGATCCCGGCCGAGTGCGACCATGGTCTCGCAGAGCGGCGGGGTGGCGGTCTTGCCGGTCACCGCGACGCGGAGGATCATGAAGAGGTCGCCGACCTTCCAGCCCAGTTCCTGCGCGAGCGCGCGGCCCGCCTGGTCCAGGGCCTCCGCGGTCGGCGCCGGCAGCGCGCGATAGGCGGCGACGAAGCGGCCGAGCCCGTCGCGCGCCGCCGCCGGCTCGACCTTCTTGGGCACCAGGAGCTTGGCGTCGTACTCCAGCGACTCCTGGAAGAAGAAATCGGTCAGCTCCTCCCACTCGCCCAGTCGCTTCAGCCGGTCCTTCACCAGCGGCACCAGCGCGTGCATCGCCGCGGGGTCCGTGCCCGGCTTGACGAAGGGCGCCAGCCGCCGCTCCAGTTCCTCCGGCGCCAGCGCGCGGAGGTAGTGCGCGTTCAGCTCCCCGAGCTTGATGAGATCGAAGACCGGTCCTGTGGTGCAGATCCGCGCGAAATCGATGGTCTCGACCACCCGCGAAAAGGGAAAGACTTCGGTGGCGAAGCCCTTGGCGCCCTCGCTGGGCGCCACCGAGAAGCCCTGGAGCGCGAGAAAGTTCAGCATCGCCTCGGGCAGATACCCTTGGGCCTCGTACCACTTGAGGGAGGTCGGGTTCTTGCGCTTCGAGATCTTGGTGCGGTCGGAGTTGCGCAGGAGCGGCATGTGCGCGAACTCCGGCGCCTTCCAGCCGAAGGCCGCGTAGAGCAGGACGTGCTTGGGCGTGGAGGTGATCCACTCCTCGGCGCGCACCACGTGGGTGATGCCCATGAGGTGGTCGTCCACCACGTTGGCGAGGTGATAGGTGGGGAAGCCGTCGGTCTTCATGAGCACCTGGTCGTCGATGGTGCGGTTCTCGATGCGGATTTCGCCGCGGATCATGTCGACGAACGAGGTGACGCCCTCCTCGGGGATGCGCAGGCGGATGACCGCGGGCTCGCCCGCGGCGACGCGCGCCTCGGCTTCGGCGCGCGCCAGAGTGCGGCACTTGCCGTCGTAGCGCGACTGCAGCTTCGCCGCCTCCTGGGCCTTGCGCATGGTGTCGAGGCGCTCCGCGCTGCAGAAGCAGCGGTAGGCCGCGCCGCTCGCCAGCAGCTCGGCCGCGTGCCGGGCATAAAGGTCGCGGCGCTCCGACTGCCGGTAGGGCCCCAGCGGCCCGCCGACGTCCGGGCCCTCGTCCCAGAGCAGTCCGAGCCAGCGCAGCGACTCGAAGATCATGCGCTCGGACTCCGGGCTGGAGCGCACCCGGTCGGTGTCCTCGATGCGCAGGATGAATTTGCCGCCCTGCTTGCGGGCGAAGGCGAGATTGAAGAGCGCGATGTAGGCGGTGCCGACGTGGGGATCGCCGGTCGGGCTCGGCGCGATGCGCAGGCGAACGGTCATGAGGGCTCCGGTGGGCGCGAAAAAAAAGGTGCGGTGAGGGGCGGGAAGCGGCGTAAATCGTAGCTTTCCGGGCAGCGGCCGTCAATCGAAAAAGCGCACGCGGAGGCCGGCGCGCGGGTGCTGGTCTGGGGTTAAGGGCTACCGGGGTGGGTGGGGTGCGGGAAAGACGACGGAACCACAGAGACACAGAGGCTCAGGTCGGGCGATGCCCGAAACCCAAGCGCGCGTCTGGAGGTGCTTCGATTGGGCGATTTGGCGATTGTGTGATTGGGCGATTACGGTGCCGACGCGGTAGCGTTATCCCCCCAAGGCAACTGCCGAAAAGCTTGCCGAAAAATCACGCTTTCAGACATTAGTAGCACAGAGACGACGATGACGTCGCGGATGGGGACCGTTTCCCGGGCCGCCGCGGCGGCCCGGGAAACGGTCCGCATCCGTGTCGTCGTCGTTCTCTGAGTCTCTGTGCCTCTGTGGTTCCGGCGCTTGTCCGCTCCCGCTCGCTCCCGCTCACTCCCCGAGCGAGAGGTCATCGATCCAGAGCACGACAGGCGCCGCGCCGGCCGCCGTCTCACAGCCGATGCTCAGGCGCGCGAGACGGGCAGGGTCGGGACGGCCGGTCGGCGTCATTTCCGCCAGCGCGAGTTCGTAGCGCCGCCACGCGGTCCCCGCCGGGGTGATCGTTCCTTCCAGGCAATCGCCGTCGCCGGCGCCGAGGCGGACCCGCAGGGTAGGGCTATCACCTGATTGTGCGCGCAGCCAGAAGCCGAGGCGCGCCCCCTTGCCGAGGCCGGCGGGCACGGCCGTCGTTTCCAGGGCCGCGCGCGCGCCGCCGGGGACCGTCCAGCGCAACGCCCCGGCACCGCCGTTCACTTCACCCGCCCCCGCCGCCCGCTCGCAGGTCGAGCCGACCGCGGTCCAGAGCGCGAATTCGCCCGGCTGCTCGAAGCGGACGAGGAGGTGGCCCCCCGGCGACACGGCGCCCCCGCCGGTCGTCGGCGCGGGCACGGGCGTCGGAGTCGGAGCCGGGGACGGCGGCGGTCGGAGCGCCGTCCCCCCGGCCGCGCCGCCTCCGCCGCGCTTGGCCGCCACGATCCCGGCGATCGCCAGCAGGACCGCGACCGCCGCCACCACCACCACCACCGAACCCTGCGGCCCGCGCCGGCGCCGCCGCGGCCGCCCCCCGGACTTCTGGCGTCGCTCCGTCTGCAGGCCCACCATGGTCGAGATCGCCGCGGCGTCCAGGTACCCCTTGAGCACCAGGATCTCTCCGATCTTGCGCTTGATGCCGAGCTCCCGCAGCCGCGCCTGCACCTCCAGACATTCTTGGATCTGGTCTTCGGTCACGAGCTGGTTGTCCACGATCACCCGCCCGAGCCGGTTCTCCCGATCCTCCGGCAACTGCGGGTTCACGATCGTCGTCCCCTGCTCCACCTGCCGCTTGCGCCGCTGCTCCTCCAGCACCGTCTCCACCTGCCGCGCGTCCAGCAGCCCGGCGTCGATCATCACCTCGCCCAGCCGGCGGCGGATGCCGGTGCGCTCGAATACCTGTCGCTGTAAGGTAATCGCCTGGCGCACCCCCTCCTGCGTCAGGATGCCGCGCGCCATGGCGATCGAGCCGAAGAACAGGTCCTGCTGCTGCAGGAGCGCGGGGCCGGCCTTCGCGGCCGCCCGTCCGGCGAGGGCGCGCTGGAACTCCAGCAGGCTCTTCACCAGATCGGGGGTCAGGCTGCCCCGCGCGACCAGGATGTCGCCGAGCGCGAGCCTGGGCCCGCCGTCGGCCGCGGTCGCCGCCTGCGCCGCGAGCGCCGCGTCGAGCGCCTCCGGGGTCAGCAGGCCGTTGCGCAGCGCGAGATTGCCGATCCGCCGGTGCTCCGCGTCGGCCGGCTCGAGCGGCGGGCGCCCGGACTTCTTGATCGCGACGTCGGTCTCGCGGACCGGCAGCTTGCGCGCCGCGGCCAGCGTGTTGCGATCCAGAAGCTGCTTGTCCAGCAGCACGTCGTCGAGGCGCAGCGCCAGCCCCAGCGCCGTGGCCTTTTCGACGGCGCGCAGGCACTCGTCGAGCTGCTCTTGCGGCACCAGGCCGTTGTGTTCGAGCAGGCGCGCGAGCAGGCGGTCGGCTTCGGAAATCATGCCGGACCCCCCGGCGGGTGCAGGACGCCGCCCGCGCGCTCGGCCGTGAGCTTGAGGTAGGCCGCGAGATTGGGCAGGTCGGGGGCGAGCTTCTGCGCCGCCAGGAACTCGCCGCGCGCGCGCGTCCATTGCCCCTTGTCCGAGCAGGCCATGCCGATGTAGTAGCGCGCGAGACCGGGGTTTTTCCCGAGCAGCACGGCGCGTTCGAATTCGTGGATGGCGCCGTCGTAGTCGTCGATCCGCAGCGCCGCCAGCCCGGCGGTGAGGTGGTCCCGCTCCGCGGGCGGCGCGCCGGGAGGCAGGGCCTTGATCACGACCGCGGTCATGTCGTCCTCCGGCGTCACGTCGCCGATGTGGAAGAGTGCGGCATGGCGGACGATTTCGAGAATGTCGCCGGCGCCGTCGGCGTGGCTCTCGACCAGCAGCCGGTCGAGCGACTCGCGCCCGAGCTCCTCGCCCTCCGGGTTGCGCGCCTCCCACATGCCGTCGGTGGTGAAGAGCAGCGCGTCGCCGGGCTCGAAGGCGAGCGGGGGCGCGGCGACGTAGCGGGAGCCGCCGACGAAGCCGAGCGCCATGCCGTGCCCGGCGAGCGACGTGCAGGCGCCGGTCCGGGCGCGGTAGAGCGAGGGCGGGTCGTGGCCCGCGTTGACGTAGGTGAAGGTGCGCGCGGCGGGGTCGAGGATGCCGAGGAAGAGGGTCATGAAATAGCGGCCGGCGCAATCGCGTCGCACCACGGCGTTCAGGCGGGCGAGCACTTCGCCGGGGTCGGGTACATACTGGATGAGCGTGTGGAGGGCGGCGCGCACGGTGGCCATCAGGAGGGCGGCGCCGATGCCGTGACCGGCGACGTCGCCGACGACGACGGCGAAGCGCTCGCCGGGGAGGGGGATGAAATCGTAGTAGTCGCCGCCGGCGCTCTCGCAGGCGCGGCTCCATCCGGCGACGTCGAAGCCCACGATCGGCGGCGCGGCGGCGGGGAGGAGGCGCTCCTGGACCGCGCGCGCAGCCTCCAGGGATTGCCGCATGTCCTGGTGGCGCCGGTAGTGCTCGAACAGGCGGGCATTGACGATCGCGCTCACGGCGGCGTCCGACAGGGCCTGGAAGGCGTCGAGCAGCGCGTCGCTCCAATCGGTCGTGGGCGACGTGCTGTCCACGTAGAGCACGCCCATGATGCCGCCGAAGGTGGGGATCTCGATCGACGGGGTGCCCTCGGCGGGCGCGATCACCGCTTCGGTCTTGAGGATCAGCGGGGCGCACATGACGGCGAGGATGCGCCACTGCATCACGCTGTCGGTCTGGCCGAACGGGCTCTGGTAGAGATTGGGGATGCAGACGGAATCGCCGCGTTCGCGCACGCGCGTGATCACGGAGTAGGAGGGGCGAAAATCGGCGGCGGAGAGGTCCTTCTCGTCGAGGCCGCGCGCGACTACGACCTTGAAGCCCTCGGCCTCGGTATAAAGCAGTAGGCAGCCGCGCTGGGCGTGGGTAATGGCGACGGCGGTGTCGATGATCGCGCGCAGCGTGCGATCGAAATCGAGAAAGCCGCCGCTCATCAGCTCCGTGACGCGCGAGAGGGCGGGCCAGGCGCAGCGGCGGCAGACCTCGAGGCGGCCGGGGACCCCCTCCTCGGCCGGCGCCGGACGCGGGGCCGGGGAGAGCGGATTCGGGTCCTCGAAGTCGAAGATCGGACCGGTCATGGTCGGCCTCGCGGGGACGGGGCGATGTCGGGAATGAGCTGCGCGACAGGGGAGTCCGGCCATTCTAGCGCCCGCGCGCCCGGGCGGGCTGGGTTCTTCGTGGGCGACACGCTGGGCGGGGCGGGAGGGGAGGGCCACGACGGCGGGAAAAGGGCCACGAAGAGACGACGGGAACACGAAGGGCCACGAAGCGTGGACCACGAAGGGC
>JACRIP010000560.1 GCA_016220045.1 Planctomycetota bacterium | reverse complement strand
CGATCCCTTCTTCTCCTCCAGCTCCTTCACCAGTTCCTGGTACCGCTCGTTCATCTCCGTCACCGACTTCTCGGCGGAGTCGGCGCGCTCCAGGGCGCCGGCCAACTGCTCGGTCGCCTGCCGCTTCTCCTGCAGGATCGTGTTCACCTTGGTCTGCAGGTCCGACACCTGCTTCTTCATCGTCGCCGCGTCGCGCGTATACTGGTCGATGACCGCCACCTTCTCCGAGCGGTCGTTCTTCATCGACTCGTACTTCTCCGTCAATTCCCCGAGCCGCACGCGCGCCTCGGTCAGGTCCTTCTGGGACTGCATCCGGTCGTTCTTGAGCGCGTCGGTCTCGGCGCGCAGCATCTCGATCTGGATGTCCTTTTTCATGACCAGCTCGTTCTGCCGCGCGAGCTGGATGGACAGCTCCTGGAGCTGCTTGGTGAGGACCGCGAGCTTCTCCTGGAAGCGCTCGAAGGCGACCGCGACGGCGCCGAGATCGCCGCCGGCCTTGATCGCGGGGCCGGGCGTCTCGACTTCGGCCGCGAGGTCGAGGATCGAGTACTTCCCGTTGTCGGTGACCAGCGGGTTCTTCGGATCGACGATGAGGTTGCCGTCGACGAAGAAGCCGTACTCATAGATGCGCCCCTTGCGCAGCTCGATTTCGACCGACCAGGTGCCCTGGGCGTCGCGCGCGAAGGGGTGCTGGCGCTCGTTCCAGCCGTTGAAATCGCCGACGAGCGAGACGGCCTTGGCCTTGGCGTCGACGTACTTGAAGACATGGGGTTCCATATTGACGAGCGGGGCCGGCACGTCGCCGGGTTCGGCGGCGGCGAGCCCGCGCGGCAGGGCGACCGCGAGCAGGGACGCTGCGGCCAGCACGGCCGCGACGCCATACCCGAGGCGGGCCCGCGGGCAGCGACGGGGACTCATGGGGAGGGACCTTTCGCCTAGGGGAAAGGGATCGATTCGGGTGTTTACGGGATCGTGGTCAGGAGCAGGCCGAGCGCGGGGTCCGGCTCGACGACATAGGACTCGATGCACGCCGGCACCAGCACGGTCGCGCCGAAGGTCAGGGGCACGGGCGGTCCGCCGCTCCAGGTCAGCGCGCCCGCGCCGGAAACGACGCTGAGGAGGTGGAAGCGGCGCCCTTCGGTGGCGAGCGGGGCCGGGCGATGCGCCGCGATCCGCTCGAGCTCGAACCAGGGAGTGCGCAGGAGCAGGTCGCGGCGCGCGCGCCCGGCGACCTCGCGGCGCGGCCGGATGCGCGTGTGCGCGGCGCCCCGGAAATCGACCACCGCCAGGCCCTTCTCCAGATCGAGGGCGCGGGTGCGGCCCGCGCCGTCCACGCGGTCCCAGTCGTGGAGCCGATAGGTCACGTCGGAATTCTGCTGGATTTCGAGGAGCAGGACGCCGGGCCCGGCGGTGTGGACGGTGCCGGGCGGGATGTAGACCACTTCGCCGGGGCGCGCCTCGAAGGAGTAGAGCACCTCGCGGAGTTCGCCGGCGCGCAAGGCCTCGATCAGGTCCGCGGGCCGCACGCCGGGCAGGACGCCGCGGTAGATCCGCGCGGCGGGCTCGGCCTCGAGCACCAGCCACGCCTCGGACTTGCCGCACGGCTCGGTCTCGCAGCGACGCGCGAACTCGTCGGGCGGGTGCACCTGGACCGACAGCGGCTGCCCGGCATCGATCAGTTTCACGAGGAGCGGGAAGCGCGCGTCGAACCGGTAGAAGAGGTCCTCGCCGAGGAGCGGGCGGCGGGCCGAGTCCAGGATCTCCCCGAGGGTCCGGCCGGCGAGCGGCCCGGCGGCGACCACGCTCTGCTCGCGCGGCCGGTCCACGACCTCCCAGGACTCGCCGATGCGGGCCCCCGGCGGGACCGACCGGCCGGCGACGCGGCGCAAGCGGTCGCCGCCCCAGAGCTTCTCCTGGGGCAGGCCGTGAAAACACAGGGGATGCAGGTCCACCGGGCGATCACCTTACGAATAGATGTGCTTCCGCCGCTTCAACTCGTCGATCGCCTTCGACAGGTTCTCCAGCCCGCGACGCAACGCCTCCGGCCGGCCGCCGTAGCCGATCCGCAAGTGCCCCTTCGCCCAGAAGAAGTCGCCCGGCACCACCAGCGTCCGGTACTTTTCCTGGGCCAGGCGGTAGACTTCGAGGCTGTCGAGCCCGTGGCGCAGCTTCGGAAAGCAGAGGGTCCCGCCGTCCGGCTCGACCCACTGCAGGTCCTCCTGGGTCTTCATCCAGTCGCGCACGATCGCGAAGTTCTCGGTCAGGATCTTGCGTGCGCGCTGCCGCAGGGCGTCGAGCTTGCGCACGGCGACGAGGGCGAGGCGCTGGCTCGGCATCGGATTCTCGGCGATCAGGTAGTTCTCGACCGTGTGCATCGCGGGGATCAGCTTCTCGTCGGCGATGACCCAGCCGACGCGCAACCCGGAAAGACCGTAGATCTTCGACAGGGAGCCCACGGTGATCATGTTGTCGCCGACGGAGCAGGCCGGCGGCGGCGTCAGGGTGAACGCGCCCTCGCGGTAGACCTCGCTCACGATCACGAGCGCCCCGTGCTCGCGCGCGATCTGCTGGATCGTCTGCAGCTTCTCCGGGTTGGTCGCCACGCCGCTCGGGTTGTGCAGGTTGGTCATGATCAGCGCGCGCGTGTTGCGGCTGATGCGTCGCTCCAGCTCCTCGAGATCGACCTGGAAGCCCTTCTCGAACAGCCGGTCCAGGATCTTCACCTCGACGCCGAAGTAGCGCGCGATGCGGTAGAACGGCTCGTAGTTCGGCACTTCGAGCAGGGCCTCCTCGCCGCGGCCGAGGGTGGCGGCGATGGCGAGAAAGATGCCCATGGTCGCGCCGGAGGTGATGATCACGCGGCTCGGTTTGACGCCGTAGACGGCGGCGACGGCCTCGCGCAGCTCCGGGTCGCCGAAGTTGCCCGCGCCGGAGAGGCGGAGATCGCGCAACTCGCAGCCCAATTCCTCGAGCGAAAGCGGCTGGACTTCGCCGCAGGCGATGTCGTACTCGGCGGTGCCCATGT
>JACRIP010000547.1 GCA_016220045.1 Planctomycetota bacterium | reverse complement strand
AGGAAGCTCGGAGAGGCTGGGAGCTGCGAGCTTCGGGCCGCGGTGGTCGGGGGAGGCGGACGAATTGTAGAATGGAGATTGAAGATTGTAGATTGACTTGCCGTGTCAGAGTGAACGCGCCCAGCGGAGCGGGTTGACGCTCCACACCTCCGGCGACTCCCGGATCGGCGTCCGTGCGGCATCAGGGCTTCACCCTGCAAAGCGGCCGGACTCCCGATCTCGCCGAGCTTCCAACCTCGCTTCGCTCGGGACGTCGACTTCGCTCCGGAAAACCATTCTACAATCTTCAATCTGCATTCTACAATTCGTCCGCATTCTACAATTCGTCCGCATTCTACAATTCGTCCGCCGCCCCCCTCACCCCGGCACGCCCACCTGCGGCGCCTTCTCGATCGCGGCCTGCACCTGGGCGAGGAGCTCCTTGGCGAGCGGCCGGGCGGCGGCGTTCTCTTCGAGCTGCTCGGCGCGCGTGGCGCCGACGAGGACCGTGTTGATCTCGGGACGGGAGAGGCACCAGCCGAGCGCGAGCTGGGCCGGGGTCAGGCCGGCGCCCGCGGCGAGCGCGACCAGTTTTTCGACGACCTCGGCGATCGCGGGGGTCAGGTAGGTGCGGATGAAGTAGTTGGAGCGATCGTCGGCGGCGCGCGAGCCGGCCGGGCGCCCTTTCAGGTATTTGCCGGAGAGTACGCCCTCGGCGAGCGGCGACCAGATCGCGATGCCGACGCCTTCCTTCGCGCAGAAGGGCAGGATATCGCGCTCGACGTGGCGGTCGAAGACGTTGTAGCGGGGCTGTTCGACGGAGGGCGCGTACCGGTGGGCGTTCTTGGTCGCCTTCTCGATCTGGGGCCGGGACCAGCAGGAGGTGCCCCAGTAGAGGGTCTTGCCCGCGCGCACGGCGTCCTCCATGGCGCGCAGGGTCTCTTCGAGCGGGACCTCGGGATCGAAGCGGTGGGCGTAGTAGACGTCGAGGTACTCGGTGCGCAGGCGGCGGAGCGACGCGTCGAGCGCTTCGCGGATGTGCTTGCGCGAGAGGCCGCGGTCGTTGGGGCCCTTGCCGGTGGGCCAGAACACCTTGCTGGCGAGGACGTAGTCCTTGCGCGGCGTGCCGGCGAGTGCGGCGCCCAGGGCCTCCTCGGCGCGGCCCTCGGCGTAGACGTCCGCCGTGTCGAGGTGGTTGATGCCGAGCTCGAAGGCGCGACGGACGAGCGCCGCCGTGAGTGCGGCATCCACCGTATTCCCGAGCGTGAGCCAGCTCCCGAGGGAAACGGCACTCACCTTGACGCCGGTGCGGCCGAGCTTGCGATACTCCATCGGGGCGCAGGCTCCGAAATCCCGGAAATGAAGGAGGGGCGGACCCGTGACGGGCCCGCCCCTCCGAAGGCTTCGCGGTGCGGACGACTTACTTGCCGACGATGCTGAGGGTGTTGCCCTCGAGGTCGGCGATCTCGGCGCAGAAGGTGTTCTCGCACACCTGGTGCGGCTCGGTCACGATCTTGATGGCGCGCTCGCGGAGCACGCTCAGGGTCTGCTGGACGTTCTTGACGTTGAAGCAGATGCCGGTCTCGCGGGCCTGGTGGCCTTCGGCGCAGCAGGCGTCAAGGCCGTGCAGGGCGAGGGTGGTGCCTTCGGTGGCGAACTCGGCCCAACCCTCGGACTCGAACTTGACCGGGAGGCCCAGGACGTTCTTGTACCAGTTGAGACTGGCGTCCCAGTTCTTGACGTAGATCATGACGTGGCCGATCTCGCGGGGCAGAGCGGCCGTGTCGGCCTTGAGCGGCAGGTTCTTGATCGCAGCCTTGAGGGGCTGGTTCTTCAGCGCGGCCTTGGCGATAGGCTTGACCATCTCCATGGCGGCGGACTTGATCGCGTTCTTGGCGATGAGGGGCTTGGCAGCCACTGCCTTGACCGGGGCGGGAAGGACGTTGGCGAGCATCTTCTTGGCCGGGGCGTTCAGGACGGCGGTGGCAGCGGCGGACTTCTTCGCCATGTAGGGTGAACCCTTCAACGGATGGCCGAGGGCCGTCCCGGCAGCTCGATCTCGGACATCCGAGACGGCCCCGGGGTTGGGCGGAAGGGCGAGGATTATAGGGATTTGGGCCGCGATGTCAAGCGTAATCTGTTGCAGAGCGCCTGCGCCGGGGGGTACGCGAGGTGATTGACCGACGAAAGCGGGATAGGTATAAGGGACCGCGCAAGCCGTCCGCGGGGAGCGGAGGGCGCCGCCGCCGGCCGGGGCGTGGCCGGCATGCAAGCAGAGGAGGAACGATGGCAGTCGTGGCGATCGTCGGTCTGGCGGGAGCGGGCAAGTCCGTGCTCGCCGACCATTTCGTGAAGGACGGCTGGGGGCTCATCCATTTCGGCGACGCCACGATGGAGGAGTTGGCCCGGCGCAACCTGCCGGTCAACGAGGCGAACGAGCGCGCGATCCGCGAGGAACTGCGCCGCGAACACGGCATGGCCGCCTACGCGGTGGTCAACCTGCCGGGCATCGAGCGCGCACGCGAACGCGGCCCGGTGGCGCTCGACGGCCTCTACTCCTGGGAGGAATACCTGACCCTGCGCGAGCGTTTCGGCAAGGAGTTCGTCCTGCTCGCCATTTACGCGGCGCCCGCGACCCGCTACGCGCGGCTCGCGAAGCGCGCGGTGCGCGGGCTCGCGCCCGAGGAGGCGGCGGCGCGCGACCGCTCGGAGATCGAGAAGCTCAACAAGGGCGGACCGATCGCCTACGCCGATTACACGGTGTCGAACGAGGGCACGATCGACGACTTGCGCCGCGAGTACGAGAAGTTCTGCACCTGGATGGAGACGCGCCGACGCTAGGCGCGAAGCTGGGGTTTGTCCGGTTCTTCATGTGGAAGGAGCGAGACATGGCGCCTCGTTGGGCCTTCGGGCTGCTCGCCGCGACCCTGGTCGCGGGCGTGGTCTGGGCCGGAGACAAGAAGATCTACTCGAACGACTACGCGGGCAAGGAACCGCCCGAGATCGCCATCCCGGCGGCGTCGTGGTTCAATGCGCAGGACGCACCCACGCTCAAGGGGCTGAAGGGGCGCGTGGTCTGGCTGGAATTCAGCTTCATTCACTGAGGGGCCTGCGGCGCGATGGCGCCCCACCTGGTCAGGTGGCATGAGCAGTTCGCTTCCAAGGGCCTCACCATCCTCGACATCGACAACGGCGATAACGACACCTTCGAGGCGCTGAAGGAACACGTGGCGGAGAAGAAGCTTCCCTTCGCGGTGGCGCACGACGCGGGCGCGAAGACCTGCTCGGCGTACGGCATCCGGGGCTATCCGAGCGCCTTCCTGGTCGGCGTCGACGGCAAGGTGATCTGGCAGGGCTTCCCGCTCCCGGAGGTGAAGGAGATCGAGAAGCTGATCGCGGCGGAAATCGCCAAGATCCCGGCCGCGGCCCCGAAGGAGGGCGGCGGCGACGGGAAGAACGACGGGAAGAAGGACGGGAAGAACGACGGGAAGAAGGAGGAGGGGAAGTAGGCCGCCACGGCCGGGTGACGGCGTTCGTCGACGATTACGGAATTCACAGGAGGGGGAGGCGCGAGAATCTCCGAAACCACGGAGGGGGGCCGGGGTTCACAGTCCCGGACCATGATCCAGGTTCAAGATCGGAACGATACTCAACGGGAGAAGAAGATGCTGCGCACGATGTACCGGACGGCGGCGTTGACGGCGACCCTGGCGCTGGCCCTGGCGCTCGGCCTGGGCGGAGCGGGGAGAACCTGGGCCGAGGACGGCGGCGAGAAGGGGGCGGCGGATGCGGCGCGCAAGCTCTCCCCGGCCGCCTTGGAGGCGCTGGTCGCCGGAGTAGCACTCTATCCCGACCCGATTCTGACGCAGATTTTCGACGCGGCGCAGCATCCGGTGGCGTTGCATCAGGCGGCGAACCCGGACCGTGCGGAGCGGGCGGGGCGGCTGGCGCAGCGGCTGCGTGGAGCCGGGTCCGCGAGCGTGAAGTTCCTCGAGCAGTACCCGGATCTGCTGCGCAAGCTGGACGAGCATCTGATCCTGACGGCGCGCCTGGGGCTGGCGGCGAAGACGCAGCCGGAGGACGTGTGGGCCGCGGTCGCGGCGGTGCGCGGACGCGTGGATGCGGCGGTGGCGGCGACCGGCGTGGATCTGGTCGCGGCGACGCCGGAGCAGGTGGCGCAGGCCTACGTCGCGGCGAGCGCGGTCGTGGTGGACCGGCTGCTGATCGCGCCGGCGACGGTGCAGGAACTGACGGTGGTCTACGCGAGCGGCGAGGTCAACGGCACGGTGACGGGTCCGGCGGGCGGAACGGTGACGGTACAGGGCGAGAGCGGGAGCGTCTCGGTCACGAACGGGCAGGGGACGGCGACGGCGGGCGCCGGGTCGACGACGGTCGTGGGCCCGAACGGCGGGACGGCGACCGCGCAGGGCGCGGGGGTCGCGGTGACGAACGGCGAGGGCTCGGGCGCGGCGGCGGGCGCGGGTTCGGTCTCGGTGACCGGTCCGAACGGCGGCACGGCGACGGCGCAGGGTGTGGGCGCCGCCGGCGTGGTGCAGAACGGGGACACGACCACGGCGGCGGCGGCGGGCGCCGGGACGGTCACCGGGCCGAACGGCAACACGGTGACCGGCGGCGGCGCGGCCAAGGGCTCGGTCACGCAGACGGATACGGGAAAGACCTGGGACACCGAGGCGGCGGGCGCGGCTTCGTCGAGCACGGGCGCGGCGGGCACGGCGTCGCATTCGGGCTCGGGCAGCGTGTCGCAGAACCCGGACGGCTCGGTGGACATGCAACGCTCGGGCACGACCTCGGTCAACGGCAACCAGGGCGGCGGCACGGTTTCGCACGAGGGCTCGGCGCAGGGCGTGGGCAGCGGCAGCGGGAGCTACTCGGGCTCGAGCGAGGTTTCGACGCAGGCGGGCGGGAGCTATTCGACCGAGGGTCAGGCGGGCGGGGGTACGGGCTCGGTCACGGTGACCGACAACAATACCGGCCAGAGCACGACCTACGGGAACGGCAGTAGCGCGAGCGGGAGCGGCAGCGGTTCGGGCAGCAGCGAGAAGAGCAGCGCGACCGCGGCGGCGACGGGCACGGGTTCGGCGTCCGGGTCGGGCAGCGGTTCCGGGAGCGCGTCGATCTCGGCGGGCAGCGGGAGCGGGAGCGCGGAACGGAGCACCGGGGGCGGGGAGAGCGCGACGGCGGGTGGCAGCCGCGGCGAACGGGGTGAGCGCGGGAGCGCGCGCGGTACGGGGAACACGGGAGGCGCGACCGCGGGCGGCGGGTCCGGCGGCGGGGCGGCGGCGCGGCGCGGGGGCCGCGGCGGCGGCGGGGGGACGGGGAGCGCGGGCGGGTCGGGGAGCGAGCGCTACAAGAAGGTATCGGACGGGCAGATGTCGACGGCGAACCAGGCGTTGTCCTCGGGCTGGGGGAAGGTGGACAAGGCGGCGGGCGGCGGGCGTT
>JACRIP010000549.1 GCA_016220045.1 Planctomycetota bacterium | reverse complement strand
TTCCGGAGGCACGCTCTTCGAAGACTGGGACGCGAAGAAGGCGACCCCGCGCCGCGACACCTGGGCCGGGAAGGCGGTCCAGCTCCTCGCGGGGCAGGTCTGGGTCTGCTGGGAGAAGGCGCCGCTCGACCGGCTCTACTATTCCGAGATCCGCGTCGCCGGCGGCGCCCAGAAGTACGACCACCTGAACGAGGGCCCGGCCCCGGCGCGCGACCGCTTCCCGGATCAGGTGGAGGCCTCAGGGCACGCCAACGTCTTCGTCCTGCCCTTCGACTGGCCGGAGGGCCATGTCGGGCGCTTCACCCTCACCGGCACGATCTACGCGCTGCCCAAGGAGGCCGCGGACGCCGGTTGGAAGACCGCGCCCGGGGTCGAGAAGTTCGAGTTCACGGAGCCCTTCGAGATTCCCGACCAGCGGGCGGCGACGGACGCCGACCTGGTCGTGAAGTACTCCCGGAAGCTGACGGTCGCGGAGATCGCCGCCTGCGCGCAGCTCGCGGACGCCGACAAGCAGCGCTACACCCAATACGCCGCGAGCGGCGGCGGCACGGCCAACGTCGAGCTATACCAACCCTTCGATTTCGCCAGGGCGGACCTCTGGGGACGCAAGTGGGGGGACGCCGAGCCGGGGAGCGTCACCGGCATCACGTTCGAGCTGCACGTGCGTTGGAAGGAGGCGCCGCCGGACGCGGTCTACTTCTACGACTGCACCGTGCGCGGCGGGGTGCCCGCCTTCGAGGAGACGGAGACTGGAAACATCGCGCCGCGGGACGAATTCCCGCCGGCGCCATACAAGGCAGGCGCCGGGAGCAACGCCTTCATCGTCAGACTCCCGAACCCGCTCTGGCGCGGCGGTCGCTTCGAGGTGTCCGGCACGCTCTACGCCCTGCCCAAGAAGTCCTATTCGGGTGAAACCTGGAGACAGGAGAAACCCCTGGCGAGCGTCCCCCTCGCGCAGCGTCTTGAGCTGCGCAATCTGTGCCGGTTCGCCAAGGGGACAGTGCGCGTCAACGAGGACGCGTCGATCGACGTGATGGTGCTGCTCGCGTACGTCCAGCGCGGGCGTCGCGTGGCGCGGCTGACGGCGGGGGGAAAGACGATCTACCAGTTGATCGACGAGAGTTACTACAGCGGCGGCTACTTCCCGGACAAGCCGGGCTCAAGCCATTGGGTGAACGTGGACCTGCCGCTGGGCGCGGCGCCGCCGAGCGAGGCGGAGGTGAGCTTCCTGGACTTCGGCGAGCGCGTGACCCTGACCGTGCCGCTGGCGCCGGAGGCGCCGCCGGGCGACGTGGCGGCGCGGCGGGCGCGCATCGCGGAGAATGAGCAGAAGTCGCTCGCGAAGATCGCGGGCTGGATGAAGGCGGAGGAGGGGAACCTGGACCCGTTGCGCCGCGAGTACCTGGATCTCGCGGGGTGGTACCGAACCCTGGATTACGGCAAGTGGAGCGAGTATGCGCGGCACGCCGCCGCGTACGACGAGCGGTACTACAGAAAAGACCTGGCCACGACCCGGGAGGAGTACAAGCAGCAGACGCGCGAGATCCTGGCCGGAGTCGGGGAATCGCTGTATTGGGGGGCGGTGGAGTGGGGGTTCGCGGGGGAGGCGGAGGGGGCGTTCGCGGCAGCGGCGGCGAAGATCCAGGGGGCGGGCCTGCCGGCGGGGTTGGTGAATGGCCGGCTGCACGGCCTGTACCGCAATCACGCGGAAAGCGTGGTGAAGCTGACCGGCGACCTGGACCGGGCGACGGCGCTGTGGAAGCAGTCGGAGGAGTACCGCAAGGGCGCGAGCGGTGGGATCATCTTTGCCGGCAGCGGGGAGCCGGTCTGTCCGTACACGATCGACGCGTCGTTTCGGGAGGCGCGATAGGCGGGCGGAGGCGGCGACGCTTGCGGCCCTGCCACCCCGGGGCGGAGACCGGGGTCCGCCCCTACGAAAACCGCGGCTGGGCGGAGGGGCGGACCCCGGTGTCCGCCCCGCCGGCTCAGCGAGGTGGGAGTCCCGGTCTGCCCCGTCGCGTCGGGCCTGTCGGGTCCGCGTCTCTGCGTCCCGCCAGTTTGTCTTTCTCCGCGCCGCCCGGGTCGGGTATCGTAGGGCGTCGGAGGTTGGGGTGGGGGGTGATTCCCGGCATCAGTCGCAGCGAGGGCGCGATGGCTCCGACCGAACCGAGCAAGGACGATCTCTTCGCCCAGGCCGCGCGCGCACAGGGGGCCGTCTCCCCGGCGCGGCTCGAGGAGTGCCTGGCGCTGCGCCGGGCGGCGCCGGCCGGCCCCGACCTCGTCGCGCTGCTCGTGGCGCGCGGCGACCTCGACGCGGAGCGGGCGGCCGACCTCCGGCGCGCCGCCGAAACCGCGTTCGAGCGCTCGTACCAACAGACCGCCGTGGTCGCGCCGCCGCCGGGCGCCGCTCCCGCCGGCGCCCCCGGCGCACGCCCGGGAGCGGCCGTCACCCTCCCCGCCGCCGGGTCCGGGGGCAGCGGGGGCGCCGTCCCGATCGACCGCGCCGAGCGCGTCCTCGCCGGCGACTACCGCATCCTCCGCTTCATCGGCCGCGGCGGCATGGGCACGGTCTACCTCGCCGAACAGCTCTCCCTCAAGCGCCGCGTGGCGCTCAAGCTCCTCCCCCGCGAGGCCACCTCCGCCCCCGAGGCGCTCGCCCGCTTCCGGCGCGAAGCCCAGGCGGCGGCACGACTGCAGCACCCGGGCATCGTTCAGGTGTTCGCCCTGCACGAGGACCGGGACGAGGCCTGCAGCGGCCGGGCGTTCCTCGCGGGCGCGGCCCTCGGGCGGCGGCGGCGCCGGGGCGGGCGGTTGCCGATCGAGGAGGCGCTGCGGACCGCCCGCGACGCGGCGCGCGCCCTCGCCGCCGCCCACCGCAACGGCGTCATCCACCGCGACGTGAAGCCCGACAACCTCTTCATCCAGGCCGACGGCTCCGTCAAGCTGGGAGACTTCGGCCTGGCGCGCGATCTGGCCGGCGACCCGCAGCTCTCCAGCGCGGGCCAGATCATGGGCACCGCGGATTATATGTCGCCGGAGCAGGCGCAGGGGCGGG